>DASVPF010000338.1:0-2959 GCA_036382965.1 Thiobacillus sp. | reverse complement strand
CCGATTCACTACGGGCTGAAGCCCGTGTGGAGACGTATGCCGCGCTGTCGCGACGCCGACGATCAGAAGTTTCTGGAACTTGCGGCCGCCTGTTCGGCCGAAGCGCTGGTGAGCAAGGATCGCGCGCTGCTCGATCTGCGTCGCCGCCGTGTGCCGTTTGCCATCCTCAGTCCGCTGGAGGCAGCGGCACGCTGGGAAAAACGTCAATTAATTGCCGAGATAAAGGCACCCTTGAATTCGTCAATCGGCAGCACCATTTAACACGGTGCTGTCCCGTCAAGCTTTAGCGGAGTTTCTATGAAACGTATTTTTCTGTTCCTGGCCACCAATATCGCCATCTTGCTGGTGCTGTCGGTCACCATGCGGGTGCTCGGCATCGAGCCTTATCTCACCGCCAATGGTTTGAACCTGAACGCGCTGCTCGCCTTCGCAGCGGTAATGGGGTTTGGCGGATCGCTCATTTCGCTGGCGATTTCCAAGTGGATGGCAAAGACGTCGATGGGCGTGCGGGTGATCGGGACGCCGGCCAACTCGACCGAATTCTGGCTGGTCGAAACCGTGAAGAAATTTGCCGCCGACGCCGGGATCGGCATGCCCGAAGTCGGGATTTTCGATACGCCCGAAGCCAATGCCTTCGCCACCGGCATGAGCCGCAACAGCGCGCTGGTCGCGGTGTCGTCGGGCTTGTTGCAGGCGATGACGCGCGCGGAAGCCGAGGCGGTGATCGGCCACGAAATCGCCCACGTCGCCAATGGCGACATGGTGACCCTGGCGCTGATTCAGGGCGTGGTGAATACCTTTGTCATCTTCCTGTCGCGTGTCATCGGGCATACCGTGGACAAGCTGGTATTCAAAACCGAGCGCGATACCGGCCCGGCGTTTTTCATCACCACGATCGTCGCCCAGATCGTGCTCGGCGTGCTCGCCTCGATCATCGTCATGTGGTTCTCGCGCCAGCGCGAATTCCGCGCCGACCGCGGCGGCGCCAGTCTCGCCGGCAAGCAGAACATGATCGGCGCGCTGGAGCGCCTGGCGAGCCTGCATCCGACGCCGCTGCCGGAAAAAATGGCAGCCTTCGGCATCAGCGGCGGCGGCGGCGACGGCCTCAAGCGCCTGTTCATGACCCACCCGCCGCTGGAGGAACGCATCGCCGCGCTGCGCGCAGTGCAGTAAACCGCAGCGAACCGCAGGTGGCTTGGCGCGGGCGATGGGGCCCGCGAGATGCACGTGCGAACGCCCCCCCAATGGTATCCTTGCGCCTCACTCGTCCGAGGGCATCCGCGCATGCTACCAAAGACGGCCAACGATCGCCTGGCACCGCATCGCCGGGGTCAGCGAAGTGCCCCGCGCTTCCCGCATGACGGACATCCGAAGGACAAGGCTCGCAGCCATGAACACCAAAATGACCTATCCCGGGTTTTATCAGGACAAGCATGGCGTCACCATGCTGGCGCGCGTCGTGCTCGACGGCTGGCTGTTCGGCTTCATCCCCGAGACCGAGGATTGTGCCGGCTGGCAGCTCGGGCAAATGCAGGCGCTGACGGACAAGATCGAAGCCGAATGGGACAAATACGGCAACCTGCCCAGCCGCCTGCCGTCCGAACTGCGCGAACGCCACACCGCCCTGTACAAAATGGCGGTGGACCGTGCACGCGAAAAAGGCTGGGATCCCGAGCTCGGCGAAGACGAATGACCTCTCCGGCGGGATAACTCCTGCCGCCTGCCAATCTGCCCGACTCCTGCCGATGGAACTGACTCCGCCGCTGATGCAACTTGCCACCCAGGCGCTCGATCTGGTGCTGGATTTCAAGCGTCCGGCCGACGCGGTGCTGTCGGCCTTTTTTCGCGAACATAAAAAACTCGGTTCGCATGACCGCGCCTTCGTGGCAGAGGCCGTGTTCGGCGTGCTGCGGCGCTATCGCTACCTGTCGGTCGTGGTGCCGGCGGCCAATCCGCGCACGCTGATCGTTGCCTGGCTGATCAAGGCGCGCGGCATGAGCGGGGCGACGCTGGAAAGATTCGCCAAGTCCGAACTCATCGACCACATCCGCAACGCCAAAACGGATGACCTGCCGCTGGCCGTAATGGCCGAATTGCCCGACTGGGTGGTCGAAAAACTGCAGCGTTCGATGGGCGACGCCGACATCCTCGCGCTCGGCCGCGCGCTGCAACAGCCGGCGCCGCTCGACGTGCGGGTGAACGCGCACAAGGCCAACCGCGACGCGGTGCTGGCGCAGTTGCAGGCGGAAGGGCTGGCCGTCGAGGCGACGCCGTATTCGCCGTGGGGCATCCGCTTCAAGGATCATCCGGCGATCAATCGACATGAATTGTTTCTCGACGGCAGCCTGGAAGTGCAGGACGAGGGCAGCCAGTTGCTGGCGCTGCTGCTCGGCGCGCGGCGCGGCGAAATGGTGTGCGATTTCTGCGCCGGCGCCGGCGGCAAGACGCTCGCCATCGGCGCGATGATGGCGTCGAGCGGGCGCCTGTATGCGTTCGACGTGGCGGAAAAGCGGCTGGCCAACCTGAAGCCGCGGCTGGCGCGCTCGGGCCTGTCCAACGTGATGCCGCAATTGATCGCGTCGGAGAACGACACCCGGGTGAAGCGGCTGGCGGGCAAGCTCGACCGCGTGCTGGTCGATGCGCCGTGTTCGGGGCTGGGCACGCTGCGGCGCAATCCCGATCTGAAATTTCGCCAGTCGCCCGAGAGCGTGGCAGAACTGACGCAAAAACAGGCGACTATCCTGCGCGCAGCGGCAAAGCTGCTGAAGCCCGGCGGCCGGCTGGTGTATGCCACCTGCAGCCTGTTGCCGGAAGAGAACGAAGCCATCGTCGAGGCGCTGCTGGCGGATGCAGGCTCGCCAGGCGCTCCAGCGCGCCGATCATGTTCTGCTTGCCGGCGAGACTGGCGCCGCCGCGGTCGGCGCGGAATTCGCGCTGGCGCGAGAACCACATGACGATG
>DASVPF010000337.1:0-4686 GCA_036382965.1 Thiobacillus sp. | reverse complement strand
CGCAGCGCGGGGAATCGCTCAAGAAACAGGCAATTCACGAGCCAATCAGGCGGCTGCGCGTCCGCGCACCGCGAATCCGGTGGCGGCACTGACTTTCGCCAGGATGGAGAATTGAAAGCGGGACTTGTTCAGGGATTCCTTTACTGGCCCTGAATGTCTGCTGTGAGTGGCGGAAATTTCCTCAAAAAAAGGAATTTGCCAAAATTAAGTTGCAAATTTGCTCTTGGAGGTCGCTTGGATGGAAAAGTCCTATACGTAACCTATTGATTCGTTAGAGCTGGAGTTAGCAGGTTTCTCTGGTTCCTACACCCACCAGCGTCTCACGCGCCCCCTCGGTGCTTTCTGCACATGGCCGCCCTGGTTTATAGTGCAGCCATGTTACGCAAGAAACTCCGTCGCCCGATCGCTTTCCTTTGCGCCGTGATCCTGATGGCTACTCAGTTCGCGGTGGCGGCATATGCGTGTCCGGCGCAGCGTGCTGCCGAAGCAGCCAACGTGCCGCCGCCGGACTGCGTTCGCAACATGGAGCACAAAGGCTCGCCGCTGTGCAAGGCGCACTGCAACCCGTCCGCGCAGTCGAATCAGGTTCCGGCAGTCGATCTCCTGCCGTTCGCAGGGTTGGGGTTCTGGATCGTGCCGCCTCTCGACACAATCGATCGTTTTTCCTCCCGGGACATCCGGGGCAGCCCGATGTGGCTGGCGGATGCCTCGCCCCCGCTTCGCATCCGGTACAAGGTTCTCCGCATTTAGACCGCTTCGGTCGCGATGGGCGGTGCCGCGCATTCGCGGCACCTTGTTTGTTCAGCCGCAAGCGAGGTCGTGATGTTACCCCTCACCCTGTTTCAATCCGGGAAGCGCATGGTGATCGCCATGCTGCTTGCCGGTTTCAGCGCGCATGGTCACGCGTTGACGTTTGACGAAGCACTGCGCCTTGCCCCGACGCAGGCGCCCCAGCTCAAGGTCCGCGAGGAAGCCGTCGCGGCTGCGCGAGCGAATTCGGTACCCGCAGGCGAGTTGCCCGACCCGAAACTCGCGCTCGGCGTCGACAACCTGCCGGTCAATGGGCCCGACCGCTACAGCGTGTCGCGCGATTTCATGACGATGCGCCGCATCGGCGTGATGCAGGAGTTCCCAAACGGGGCCAAGCGGGAGGCACGCGTCGCGGTCGCGCAAGGCCAGGTGGCAATCGCCGAAGCGCAGACCCGCATTACGCGCCTGATCGTCGTGCGCGAAACGGCCGCCGCCTGGATCGCGCGCGCGAGCGTCGAGCAGGCGCTTGCGCGCATCGATGACCTGCGCGCCGAAAACCGGCTGCTCGATTCGGCGGTCAAGGCCATGATTGCCGGCGGCAAAGGGGCAGCGACAGACGCCATCCTGCCGCGGCAGGAGGCGGCCATGATCGAGGGCCGCGCGGACGAGCTGCACGCGCGTCGCGACCAGGCCATCGCCGCCCTCAGGCGGTGGATCGGCGCCGCAGCCGAAGAACCCTTGCAGGGACCCGCGCCGGACTGGCCGATCTCGCGCGATACGCTGGCTCACAGTCTGCATCGGCATCCGGAGTTGACCGAGTTCGATTCGCAGGCGCGCAAGCTCGACGCCGAGATCGGCGAAGCGCAGGCCGAGAAAACGCCGGACTGGGCGCTGGAGCTGGCCTATCAGCAGCGCGGCCCGCAGTTCGGCGACATGGTTTCGCTGCAGGCGAGCATCGACCTGCCGCTATTCCCCGGCTCGCGCCAGGATCCGAAGATCGCTGCCAAACGCGCCGAGCGCGCGGGCCTGGATGCCGAGCGCGAGGCCACGCTGCGGGAACACGCCGCCATGCTGGACTCGGATCTGGCCGAACACCAGCGCCTCGCGAACGCCGTCAAGCGCCAGCGCGAGGTGTTGCTGCCGCTCGCCACTGAGAAGATCGAACTGGCGACGGCGGCCTGGCGCGGCGGCAAGGGGAGCCTCGCCGAGGTGATTGCCGCGCGCCGCGAACACGTCGACGCTGAACTCAAAATCATCGAACTCGAAGGGCTGCGCCGACAAGTCGCGGCACGCCTGTATTACGCCTATGGCGATCACCCGGGAGAGCAACCATGAGAAGCGGCATGAGCCAAGCCAAGAAAATCTTTCTGATCGCCGCAGCCGGTTCCGCCCTGCTCGCGCTCGGCGCAACAGGCGGCTGGTGGTGGGGCAGGCAGCCGGCGCCGGGGGCGGCAAGAACGGAAACCGTCAGTCCCCAGCCCAGGCAAGGCGAAGGCAAGGTGTTGTACTGGTATGACCCGATGGCGCCCCAGCAGCACTTCGACAAGCCGGGCAAGTCGCCTTCCATGGACATGGAACTGCTGCCGAAGTACGCCGATGCCAGCGGCGCGGCGGCGGGCGTGAAGATCGATCCGGCGGTCGCACAGAACCTCGGCGTGCGGCTGGCGAAGGTGGAACGCATTCCGCTTGTCTTTCAGGCCCAGGCGACCGGAATCATCGGTTTCAACGAGCGCGACGTGGCGGTGGTGCAAAATCGCAGCGCCGGTTTTGTCGAACGCGTCTGGCCCTTGGCGCCGGGCGACGTGGTGCGCGCCGGCCAGCCCCTGGTGGAGTTTCTGGTTCCCGAATGGGCGGCGGCGCAATACGAACTGCTGGCGATCCGGCGATCCGGCGATGCGGCCCTGCTGGCCGCGGCCCGCGACCGGTTGCGTTTGCTGGGCATGCCGGAGCGCATGATCGTCGCGCTCGAGAAATCCGGCGCGGTGCGGTCGCGCTATACGGTCACCGCACCGATCGGCGGGGTGATCCAGTCGCTCGACGTGCGTGCGGGCATGACGCTCACGGCCGGCCAGACGCTGGCGCGCATCAACGGGCTGTCGACCGTCTGGCTGGAGGCGGCGGTGCCGCAGACACTGGCGGGCCGGGTGGGCACAGGCGACCGTGTGACCGCGGTCGTGGCGGGAGAAGACACGCCCATCGAGGGCCGCGTCACCAGCATCGTGCCCGTCCTGCAAGACGCCGCCCGCACCCTGCGGGTGCGGATCGAACTACCGAATCGGAATGGACGTTTGCGCCCCGGCATGTCCGCGCAGTTGACCCTGCAAAGCCAGCCCAAGGGCACGGCGCTTGCCGTACCCACCGAGGCCGTGATCCGCACCGGCAAGCGCGCATTGGTCATGCTCGCCGATGCGCAAGGCCGGTTCATCCCGGCCGAGGTGTCGCTCGGCCAGGAGATCGGCGATCGTACGGTCATCGCGGCCGGGGTGGACGAAGGGCAGCAAGTGGTCGCGAGCGGGCAGTTCCTGCTCGATTCCGAAGCCAGTCTCAGCGCGATCGCGGCACGGCCCGTGGCGCGAGCGGCCAAGCCTGCATCCCCCCCGCTGCATGAGGCCGACGCCACGATCAAGGGCATCGCCCCCGGCGAAGTCACCCTCGCGCACGGTCCGTTCAAGACGCTTGCCATGCCGGCCATGACCATGGCCTACCCCCTGGCGGCACCCGCGCTGACCGCGGGTTTCAGGGTGGGCGACAAGGTGCGCGTCGGCGTGCGCCAGACCGACGATGGACTGGTCGTCGAACGCATCGAGAAAGCCGGAGGCGGGCAATGATCGCCAGGCTGATTCAGTGGTCGGTCGCCAATCGCTTCCTGGTGCTGCTGGGCACGCTGTTCCTCGCCGCCTGGGGCATCTGGTCGGTCAAGACGACGCCGGTCGATGCCCTGCCCGATCTTTCGGACGTGCAGGTCATCATCCGCACCACGTATCCCGGCCAGGCGCCGCAGATCGTGGAGAACCAGGTGACCTACCCGCTGACCACCACCATGCTCTCGGTGCCCGGAGCCAAGTCGGTGCGCGGTTTTTCCTTTTTTGGCGACAGCTTCGTCTATGTGCTGTTCGCGGACGGCACCGACTTGTACTGGGCGCGCTCGCGCGTGCTGGAATACCTCAATCAGATCCAGGCGCGACTGCCGGCCACGGCCCGCTCGAGCCTCGGTCCGGATGCCACCGGCGTGGGCTGGATTTACGAATATGCGCTCGTCGACAGGACCGGGCGTCATGATCTGGCGCAGTTGCGCGCCCTGCAGGACTGGTTCCTGAAATTCGAGTTGAAGGCCCTGCCGAACGTGGCCGAAGTGGCCACGGTGGGCGGCATGGTCAGGCAGTATCAGGTCGTGCTCGATCCGGTGAAGCTGGCCGGCTACGGCATCACGCAGGCCGACGTGAAGGACGCCATCGGCAAGGCGAATCAGGAAAGCGGCGGATCGGTGCTGACGCTCGGCGAAGCCGAACTGATGGTGCGCGCCAGCGGCTATCTCAAATCGCTCGCCGACTTCAGGGCCATTCCGCTCAAGCTGGCGAACGGCGTGCCGATCCTGCTCGGCGACGTGGCGATTATCCAGCTCGGGCCGGAAATGCGGCGCGGCATCGCGGAGCTGGACGGCCAGGGCGAAACGGTCGGCGGCGTGGTCATTCTGCGCAGCGGCAAGAACGCGCGCGAAACCATCGCGGCGGTGCACGCCAAGCTGGAACAGCTCAAGGCCAGCCTGCCCGAAGGCGTGGACGTCGTCACGGCCTACGATCGCAGCAAGCTGATCGACCGCGCGGTGGAAAACCTGACCCATAAACTCATCGAGGAGTTCATCGTGGTCGCGCTGGTATGCGCCCTGTTCCTGTGGCACCTGCGTTCGTCGCTGGTGGCCATCGTCTCGCTGCCGCT
>DASVPF010000336.1:0-1843 GCA_036382965.1 Thiobacillus sp. | reverse complement strand
CGACCTGTTCCACGTCTACACCGTCGACGAGCACATCCTCACCGTGCTGCGCAACGTGCGGCGTTTCACGGTGCCGGCGCTGGCGCATGAGTTCCCGCTCGCCAGCCGGCTGATCGCCGCCTTCGACCAGCCCGAACTGCTGTATCTGGCCGCGCTGTTTCACGATATCGCCAAGGGCCGCGGCGGCGACCATTCCGAACTCGGTGCACTGGACGCGCGGCGGTTCTGCCGCCAGCACGGACTCGACAAGCCGGACAGCGAACTGGTCGCCTGGCTGGTCGAGATGCACCTGGTGATGTCGCGCACCTCGCAGAAGGAAGACATCAGCGACCCCGCGGTGATCGCCGCGTTCGCCGCCAGAATCGGCAACCCGCGCCGGCTCGCCGCGCTCTATCTGCTGACCGTGGCCGACATCCGCGGCACCAGCCCAAAGGTCTGGAACGCCTGGAAAGGCAAGCTGCTGGAGGATCTCTACCATGCCACGTGGGCGCGGCTTGCCGGCGACGGGGAGGCCGTGGCCGACATCGCCGTCAAGCAGGCCGAGGCGCGCATCAACCTGGCCCTCTATGGACTGCCCAGCGACGCCGCCGACGCGCTGTGGCAGCACCTCGACACGCGTTATTTCGTCCGTTACGACACCCGCGACATGGCCTGGCAGGCGCGCATGCTGTGGCATCGCACCGACAGTCCCGACGCCGTCGTGCGCGCGCGCCTGTCGCCGGCCGGCGAAGGCATCCAGGTGCTGGTCTACACCCCCGACCGTCCCGACATCTTTGCGCGCATCTGCGGCTTCTTCGCGCGCATCCAGTACACCATCCTCGAAGCCAAGATCCACACCACCCGGCATGGCTATGCGCTCGACAGTTTCCAGGTGATGGATCTGGCCAATCGCGGCATTCATTACCGCGACTTTCTGAGTTTCGTGGAACACGAGCTGGCGCGCGATCTCGACCCTGCGCACCCGATACAGCCGGTGCCACGCGGCCGCCTGTCGCGCCACCAGCGCCACCATCCCTATCCGACCACGGTGCTGCTGGAGGCCGACCCGCAGGCGCACGGCCACATGCTGTCGATCACCTGTGCGGATCGTGGGGGCCTGCTGTTTGCGGTGGCCGACGTGCTGATGCGGCACGACGTCGGCGTCTATGCCGCCAAGATCGACACGCTGGGCGAACGCGTCGAGGATACCTTTCTGATACGCGGAGAGGCCTTGCAGACGCCGGCAGGAATCGAGGCGCTGGTCGACGAGGTACGCGAAGCGCTGGGATAATTCAGCCGGCGTAATTCAGTGCCGGGTGTCAGACTGCCGGGCGCGCGTACTCGTCGACGTAGCGCCCGCGCGACGGGGCCTTGCGTGCGGGCGGTGCGTTCAACGTTGGAGCTGGCCGATCAGCTGAAGGTCGGCTCGCTCTCCATGCCGGCTATCTCCACCGGAATTTTCGGCTTTCCCAAAGACAAGGCTGCCCGAGTAATCCTGCGCGCCGTATCAGACTATTTCAACACGCAGCCCACCTCGCGTGTGCATCTCGTGCGGCTGGCACTCTTCGATCAGGAGACCGTGGATGTATTTCTGAAAGAAGTCAAATAGTTGGATAGTTGGGTAGTTTGATAGTCATGTAGTTGGGTCGTCGAGTAGTCGCTCGTTCAATCTACTTCTCATCTCCTATCACTCCATGATCACATCCCGCCATAATCCGAAAATTCAGTACGCCCGCGGCCTGCTTGGAAAACCGCGTGAGCGGCAGCAGTCTGGAGAATTTGTGGTGGAAGGTGTGCGGCTGGCCGAAGAAGCCTGGCGGAGTGGTTGGCAGGCGCGCCAGCTGTTCTTCACGCAAGGATTAAG
>DASVPF010000335.1:0-1700 GCA_036382965.1 Thiobacillus sp. | reverse complement strand
ATGGCTACCAGACTCGAAGACCGGTTCGGCGAGATCGCTTCCCTCGGCACGACCTTCGAAGCCCTGCGCCGCGAGGTGCTCGCCACGCCACGCGACGCCGAAAAACTGCGCGGCGACGTGCTGGCGATGCGCGAAAAGATGCACGCCGGCCACGTCAACGACAGCGGTTTATTCGACCTCAAGCACGACCGCGGCGGCATCGTCGACGTCGAATTCTGCGTACAGTATCTGGTGCTTCGATATTGCGCTACGCACCCCGAACTCGCCGACAACGTCGGCAACATCGCGCTGCTCAGACGCGCGGGGGCGGCCGGGCTGATCCCGGCCGAGCTCGGCGAGGCTGCCGCCGACGCCTACCGCGAACTGCGCCGCCAGCAGCACGCAATCAAGCTCTCCGGCGCGACCTACGCCCGGGTGCCGGCCGGCGCCGTGGAGAATGTGCGCGATGCGGTTCGGGCGCTGTGGGCGCAGGTGATGGGTGTCGCTAACGGCTGACGTACAGCCAGCCGCGCCGCACCAGCCATTTCTCGATTTCCACCCCGACAAACACCACCGACGACAGCACTAGGCACACCGCCAGTTCGCCCAGGCTGAGCGGCTGTGTCTTGAAGATCGGGTTGAGGCCCGGCACATAGAGCACGGCCATCTGCAGGGTAAAAGTAAACAGCAGGGCGCCGATCAATGCCGGATTGGATAGCAAGCCGGTAAACAGCGATTCGCGCTCGAAGCGGATCGCCAGCACGTGGCCCAGCTGCGACAGCGTGAGCACGGTGAACACCATGCTCTGCCAATGCGCGGCGCCGCTGCGGATCGCCCACGCCTGCGTCAGCAGCGAGACGCCCCCCATCAGCAGGCCCACCCACAGAATGTGCTGCCACATGCCGTGCGCAAAGAGGCTCTCCTTCGGCGGACGCGGCGGCCGCTGCATGACCTTGCGTTCGGCCGGTTCGTTGGCGAGCGCGAGCCCCGGCAAGCCGTCGGTGACCAGGTTGATCCACAGGATGTGAATCGGCAACAGCGGAATCGGCATCCCCATAAACGGGGCCAGAAAGATGACCCAGATCTCGGCCGAATTACCGGTCATGACGTACTTGACGAATTTTCGGATGTTGTCGAAGATGCGGCGGCCTTCGCGCACCGCCGACACAATGGTGGCGAAGTTGTCGTCGAGCAGCGTCATGTGGGCCGCCTCGCGCGCCACGTCGGTGCCGCCCCGGCCCATGGCGATGCCGATGTCGGCCATCTTCAGCGCGGGCGCATCGTTCACGCCGTCGCCGGTCATGGCGACGAACTCGCCCTTGTCCTGCAGCGCCTGCACGATTTTGATTTTCTGTTCCGGATTGATGCGGGCATAGACCCGCACCGATTCCACCTCGCGCTCAAACTCCTCCAGCGACAGCCGCGTCAGCGCGCTGCCGGTCAACACGCGGCCGCCGTCGTCGACGATGCCGAGCCGGGCGGCGATGGCGTGCGCGGTGGCGGGATGGTCGCCGGTGATCATCACCGGGATGATGCCGGCGGCCTTGCACGCGGCGACCGCTGCGGCCGCCTCGGGGCGCGGCGGATCGATCAGGCCCGCCAGCCCGATGAAGCTGAGTTCCGTTTCCAGCGTGGCGGCGTCCAGCGCATCCGGCAGTTGCGGAATACGCCTCAGTGCGAAGGCCAGCACACGCAGGCCCTGGCGCGCCAGTGTGTCGGCC
>DASVPF010000334.1:0-5038 GCA_036382965.1 Thiobacillus sp. | reverse complement strand
GTGCGCGGCGATGACGCCCGAGAAGGCGACGGCGACGACGGAGGCGATGAAGGCGTCGGGAGAACTCAGCGCCAGCAAGAGCGCAGTCAGCGATGCAACGAGGCGAATGGGCACCGTGATATTCCCTGTCGTTTGCAACATGCATTCACGGACTTGCTTTTACCTCACCCGCTATTCCTCGTCCATCCGCAGCGAAAGACATGGCATAAAATCGCTGCATTGCGCCAACATCCATTCAATCACCCTGGCTTCCCGCCATGCTGCCTTTTCCCGTCGAGTTCTTCTTTTTCGCCCTGACCCTCGCGGGTGTGGCGTTCTTTCATCAGCGCAATTTCGAGATCGCCCTGGCAGGACTCACGCTCATCGCGCTGTACAAGGTCTCGATGCTGGGATTCGACCTGCTGCCCCACCTGCGGCACGAGGCGCCGCTGCTGCTCAACCTGCTGGGCTTGCTGCTGGGGTTTGCCATCCTCGCCAAGGTGTTCGAGCAGTCGCGCGTGCCCGACCTGCTGCCGCACTGGCTGCCGGACGACTGGCGCGGCGGTTTTCTGCTGCTGGTGATGGTGGCGGTGATTTCCAGCTTTCTCGACAACATCGCCGCCGCCATGATCGGCGGCGTCGTCGCGCGCCGCATCTTCCAGGGCCGCGTCATGGTAGGTTATCTTGCCGCCATCGTCGCCGCCTCCAACGCCGGCGGCGCGGGTTCGGTGGTGGGCGACACCACCACCACCATGATGTGGATCGCCGGCGTGCCCGCGATTCATGTGGCCGACGCCTTCATCGCCTCCGTCGTCGCCGTCGCCTTCTCGGGCGTCATCGCCGCGCACCAGCAGCATGCCTACCACCCCATCCGCAAGGACTGGCCGCGCGACCACCATGTGGACTGGATGCGCCTCGCCGTGGTCGGGCTCATCATCGCCGGCGCGATCGCCGCCAACGTCGCCTTCGATTTTCCCGCGGTCGGCGTCTGGGCTGCGATCCTGCTCGGCGCGTTCATCCGTCCCGCGCCGTGGGGCGAAGCGCGCCATGCGCTCAAGGGCAGCCTGTTCCTGATCTTCCTCGTCACCGCCGCGAGCCTGATGCCGGTGGAGAAACTGCCCGACGCGTCGGTGCACACCGCCTTCGGCCTGGGCTTCGTGTCGGCGGTGTTCGACAACATCCCGCTCACCAAGCTCGCGCTCGATCAGGGCGGCTACGACTGGGGCATGCTCGCCTTCGCGGTCGGCTTCGGCGGTTCGATGATCTGGTTCGGCTCGTCGGCCGGCGTCGCCATTACCAACGAATTCGACGAGGCCAAGGACACGGTGCGCTGGATCAAGGAAAGCTGGCACGTCGCGGTGGCTTACGTGCTGGGATTCTGGATGCTGTATCTGGTGCTGGGCTGGCACCCCGACCTGCTGCTCAGGGCAGGCGGCTGAAGCGGATCACGCCTGAACGACGCCCGGTTTACGGCAACGCCACAGGCCGTCAGCTCGCCGCCAGCTGCCCGCCCTGGGCAAAGCCCCGCGCATGCTGACCCAGCAGGCCGGTGGCTTCGTGGCCGGAAAGCGGGGCGCTGTAATAATAGCCCTGCACTTCGTGGCATTGCATCTGCTGCAGGCGCGCGCGCTGGGATTCGGTTTCGACGCCCTCGGCCACGACGTTGAGATTCATGCCGCGGCCCATGGCGATCATGGCGTTGACGATGGACATGTTCTCGTCGCGTTCCAGATCCTGCACGAAGGACTGGTCGATCTTCAGCGTGTGGATGGGGAAGCGCGACAGGTATTTGAACGAGCTGTAGCCGGTGCCGAAATCGTCGATGGCGAGGCGGATGCCGGCCGCGGAGAGCCGCCCGAGCTTGATCGCATTGGCCTCGAAATCCCGCATCAGCAGGCTTTCGGTAATTTCCAGCTCCATCATGTTGCCGTCCAGCGAATACACCTGCACCGCGCGCATCACGCTGTCGACGAAGTCGGGATTTTCGAGCTGACGCGCGGAGATGTTGACCGACAAGCGCACCTGCGGCAGACCGGCGCGGCGCCAGTCGGCCATCTGTGCGCTGGCCTGGCGCAGCACCCAGTCGCCGATCGGGACGATGACGCCGGACTCCTCGGCCACCGGAATGAAATCGGCGGGGGTGAGGAGGCCGCGCTGCGGATGCCACCAGCGCAGCAGCGCCTCGAAGCCGCGCACTTCGCCGGTGGTGGTATCGACCTGCGGCTGATAGAACAGCACGAATTCGTTGCGCGCCAGCGCGCGGCGCAGGTCGGCCTCGATCTGCATGCGCTCGGAATAGGGCGCCTGCATGCCGGATTCCCAGAACTGCAAGCGGCTGCGGCCCTGCGACTTGGCCTGGTACATGGCGATTTCGGCCTGGCGGATCAGGCTGTCGATCATGTCGCCGTCGTCCGGCGCGACGCAGGCGCCGATGCTGACCGAGATGTAGATTTCGTGGCCCTTGACGTACACCGGCTTGGACAGCACCTGGATGATCTTGCGGCAGATGTGCTCGACGTCGCTGCGCGACAGCAGCGTCGGCAGCAGCACCGCGAATTCGTCGCCGCCCAGGCGCGCCAGGGTGTCGCCTTCGCGCAGGCACTGGCGCAGCCGCGCGCCGACCGCGAGCAGCAGTTCGTCGCCGATGGTGTGGCCGAGCGAATCGTTGATGACCTTGAAATGGTCGAGGTCGAGACTCAGCACCGCCAGCGGTTTCTGGGTGCGCTTGGCCTGCGCCAGCATGAGGCCGAGATGGTCGCGGAACAGGGCACGGTTGGGCAGGCCGGTGAGCAGGTCGTGGTAGGCCTGGTAATGCACGGTTTCCTCGGCCTGCTTGCGCTCGGTGACGTCTTTGGCGACGCCGTAGCTGCCGATGAAGCGGCGCTCGAAGGGGCCGGCTTCCTCGTCGTACATGCCGGTGGCGCTCAGTTCGACCGACTTGCAGCGGCCGGTCATCAGACGTGGACGGCGCAAGCCCGGATTGCACTTGAGGCGGATCTCGATGTTGCGCGCGCTGCGGTCGCCGGAGCGGCGTTCGTTGAACACGTGCTCGGCGCGCGCGATGTCGTCTTCGTGAATCAGCAGGTTGTAATGCTGGCCCAGCAGGTCTTCGCCGCGGTAACCGAGCAGACTTTCGACGCGGTCGTTGACGAAGGTGAAGCGGCCTTCGCAATCCAGGGTGTAGATGAAATCGGGCGAGCTGTTGACCAGAAAGCGGTGCCACTTTTCGGACTGTTGCAGGCGCTGCAGGATGTGGTTGTTTTCCTTTTCCAGCCGTCGTCGCGTCAGCGTATTGTCGATGCGGCGCAGCAGCTCTTCCGGTTCGTAGGGCTTGCGTACGAAGTCGGCGGCGCCGCCGCGCAGCGCGCGGATCGCCGCGTCGATCGTGCTGTCGCCGGACACCACGATCACCGGCGTCTCGGCGCTGCGGTCGGCGACGAAGCGCAACACCTCGTTGCCGTTCAGGTCCGGCATGCCGAGGTCGAGCAGAATCACGTCGAACTGCTGCTTGCCGATGGCGATCAGGGCCTCGCAGCCGCCGTTGGCCGTCACCACGTCGTAATCGCGGGTGGCGAGCAGGCGTTCGAGGCCTTCCAGAATCAGCGGCTCGTCGTCCACCACCAGGAGGCGCGGGCGCACGGGGAAGTTGCTGACGGTACTTCGCTGCGGCGTGGGTTCGATGAGATCGTCTGACACGGTGTTCTCCATTGGCGCGCGGGTTACATCGACCCGTAGCGTGTTGTCGTGAGCGGGGCCCGGCCGTTTTGCAGGGTCGGCAGGCGAATCAGGAAATGGGTGCCTTGCGGCGTGCTGGCGCAGCTGAGCTGGCCGTTCATGCGCTCGACCAGGCCGCGGCTGATGGTCAGGCCGAGCCCGGCATGGTCGCCGCCCTTCTCGCTGGCCACCGGTTCGAACAGGTGCGATGCCACCGCGGACGGCAGACCGGGGCCGGTATCGGCCACTTCGATCTCGATCTGGCGCTGGCCGTCCGCATCGACCAGGCGGGTGATGAATTTCAGGTGACCGCCGGCCGGCATGGCCTCGACCGCATTCTTGGCCAGGTTGAACAGCACCTGCTTCAGCAGATCTTTCTGCAGCGGCAGCGGCGGCACGTCAGGATTGAGGTCGATCTGCACGTTGACCTTGTTCGGCGTGAACAGGGTGCCGAGCGCCATCCGCACCAGTTCGGAAATGACGCCGTTGACCGATGTCAGTTCGAGCGCCACGGCTGGCGCGGGATGTTCTTCGGCCACGGTGATGCCGCGCACGATGCGCGCCACCCGCTCGATTTCGTCGCTGATGATGCCGAGGTCGCGCTGTACCGCCGAATCCGCACCCAGGCGGTCGGACAACAGGTTGACGTAATTGCGCATGATGGTGAGCGGGTTGGCCACTTCATGAACGGCGCGCCGCACCCGGTCGCGCGGAATGTCGTCGTCCTGCGCCGCGAGTTCCGCTTGTTCCGCGACCACGGGCGCCGGCGCGGGCGCGGGCACCACCGCGGGCAAGGGCCGCCAGGCCTCGGCGCATTCGGACAGGGTGAACCGCCACAACGGCGATTCGCCCAGGCCAGGCAAGGCATCCCCCGCCACCAGCACGCCCATCTGGCCGTCGTGCAGCACCAGCGGTTGACAGAGAAAGCGCGACGCGCCGAGCAGGCGGGCAATCTGTTCGTCGACCAGCGCGGCATCCGTCTCACCGCATTCGAACTGCTGGGGCGCGTTGCGCGCCAGCGCGCGCGGCAGGGCCGAATGGCCGTCGTCAGGCGGAATCGCCAGCGCGCCGAGGCCGGATGCCCCGGGGATCCGCTGCGTCACCCGCAGGGTGCCGTCGGCGGCCGGCGCAAACAGCGCGGCGCACTCGATACCGAACAGCGCATGCAACGCTTCCTGCAGCAGGGCAAACCCCTGGCCAGCCCCGTCGGCGCGGCGAAAGTAGCAGTGCAGCGCCGATTGCGCCGCCTGCCCTGCATACAGGCGAGCCAGTCGATCGAATCCCGTGCCGTTCGTCTGGACCACCGCATCGACCTCAATCCTGACGTGCCGCCGCTGCCGCTGCA
>DASVPF010000333.1:0-3907 GCA_036382965.1 Thiobacillus sp. | reverse complement strand
CTTCCCGGTCGATCCGCGGGAATATCCCCGCATCCTGTCGCTGGGACTGGATCGCCTGCAGGCGCGGCTGGGCGCGGGCCATGCGGTGCTGCTGGAATTCCAGTCGCTGGTCACGGCGCGCCGGTTGTCCGGATCGACCAGACTGAAGTCCCATAGTTCGTTGCCCTGATAAATGTCCGGCACGCCCGGCGAGGCGAGCTTGAGCAGCAACTGCGCCAGGCTGCTGAATGCGCTCACGCGCGCAACCTGCTGCTGCAACGGCAGGAAATCGCGCAGGAACAGATTGGACGGCTCCGGCGACAGCAGGGCGCGGACGAAGTCGCGCGTCGCGTCCTCGTAGTCGGCGTTCGGATTGATCCACGAACTATGCACCTTCGCCTCGCGCACGGCCTTGAGCATATAGGCCTCGACCCGCTCCGACAGCCGCGCCAGCCCCGCGGCGTCCGGCGTCTCGAACGGCCATATCCCGAGCAGCGTCTGATACAGGAGATATTCGTCGTTGCGGCTCGGCGCCCGCTCGGTGGCCAGCTTGCGCGACTTGCTGCGGTTGAGCTTGCGCCAGCGCAGCAGCGCCTGGTGCCATGCGCCCGGCATTTCGGACAGCGCGCCGATACGCGCCCGCACGTCTTCCGAGCGCTTGCTGTCGTGCGTCGAACTGGCCAGCATCGTATGCGGCCAGCGGCGCGCGCGTTCCTGGTTCTCGCGGTGGAACGCCGCCAGCGACACGCCGAAGCGGCGCGGATCGGCACCGACCTCGTTCAGCGCCAGCAGGCGGGTGTACTGGTAACAGGTCGTGTCCTCCACCGCCTTCGCCATCACCGGGCTGCTGTATTGCTGAAGCTTCATGGCGAAGGTGCACACTGCGTCTCGGTAGGCCTCGTTCTGGCCCTGCCCCAGATTCGCCAGCAGCACGTCGTGCACGAAGTCGAAAATGCTGATGTCCGCCGCCCGGCTGCGCTTGCGTGCCACCCCGACCGCCCAGTCGACGTAGCGCGCGTCGTCCGCCGAGGCCGCGCACCCGGCGAGGACATAGGTGCGGTACACGGGAAAGCACGCCACGATCTCGGCCAGCGTGCTGCGCAGGCTGTTGAAGGTGAAGTCGCTGGTGCGACGGTCGCCCTTGGCGATGCGCGTCAACTGCGTGGCCAGCACCTGCAGTTCGCCCGCCAGCGAGGTCTCCATGATCAGGCGCTTGTTCGCGCGCATCGTCTCGTCCAGGTCCGGACGCGCGCGGATGAAGCCCTGATAGATGCGGGTGAAGAGATCGGCGGCGTCGCCGTCGACGAACAGGCCGCTGCACGCCGCGGCGAAATCGTAGCCGGTGGTACCGTGGATGGGCCACGACTCCGGCAGATGTTCGTGGACCGCGAGGATCTTCTCCGCGACCACGTACAGCGGGCGAATGTTGTCCTGGTCCTCGGGCGCGCCGGGGGGCAGGAGCGACCGCGCCATGGCCTGCAGCCGGCCGAAATATTCCTGCGGCGCGTAGAGGCCGTCCGGATGGTCGATGCGCAGCCCGTTCACGTAGCCGCGCGCCAGCAGTTCGCGCACCAGCCGGTGCGTGGCCTCGAACACTTCCGGGTTGTCCATGCGCAGCGCCGCCAGATCGTTGATGTCGAAGAAGCGCCGGTAGTTGATCTCGTCCGCCGCCACGCGCCAGAAGGCCAGCCGCCAGGCCTGCGCCTGCAACAGATCGTGCAGGAAATCGACATTCGCCGCGTCGGGCGGAACGCCGTTGATCGCCGCCAGGTTCTCGTCGACGAACTGCGCGATGTCGGCGCTGCTCGCGTACAGCAGGGCGAGGTGATGCTTGTGCATTTCCTTGTCGCGGGCGCGCTCCGCCACGGCCCCGGGCGCGACGCTGTCGCGCGACGGCAGATGGCCGAACGCCGTGACCAGCGACTGGAATTCCAGCAGCACCGCATGGCCCGCGCCCAGCCGCGCCTGCAGGCGATCCAGTCCCAGCGACAGGATGCGGGGATATTCCCGCGGATCGACCGGGAAGCGATGCTCGTAATAGACCACGCTGAACGCGCCCCGGGCTGCGTCGAAGACGAGCCTGAGTTCGCCGTTTTCCAGCACCGCGCCGTAGTGGTCGCCCAGCACCGGCAGCAGCACCCGGCCCGGCAACCCTTCCGACAGGGCGTACCAGTCGATGTCGAAGTAGCCGGCAAAGCGCGAGGCCGGGCCGTTTTCCAGCACGTCGAGCCACCAGCCGTTGTCGGTCCCCATGACGCCCATGTGATTCGGCACCACGTCCATGATCTGACCCATGCCGCAACGCTTGAGCGCGGCGACAAACTGTTCGAAGTCCTCCGCGCTGGCGATCTCGGGATTGAGACTGCTGTGATCGGTGATGTCGTAACCGTGGCGGCTGCCGCGGCGCGCCTTGAGCAGCGGCGACAGATAGCAGTGGCTGATGCCGAGTTCGTCGAGATAGGGGATCAGCGCCGTCGCCTGCCGCAAATCGAAATCGCGGTGAAGTTGCAGCCGGTAGGTCGCGCGCGGAATCCCCCATTGCAGCCCTTCGCCGGCTGCGCCGCCGGCGGGGCCGGCGACGTGCCGCACCGGCCGTTCCTGGCGCAGCACCTGGACGATGCCCTGCAGCGTGGCGCTGTCGTGCCACTCCTCCAGATTCAGCGGCAGTTTGCGATGCCAGTTGGGATACGCCGGCTCCACCGTGCCCGGAAGATTCGGCTGCTCGTGCACCCCGAATCCGTCTTCCATCTGCAGCAGCAGCAGTTTCGACGGCGCGTGCGCCAGATAGGTGTACACCGCCGCCGTCAGCGCCGCCGTCATTTCGGGAAAGCCCACCTGATGCAGCGCGCTGCCCGGCGGCAGCACGCCTTCGCCTTCCAGCGCCACCAGCAGTTGCGCGCGGTCTTCGGCACGCGCGACGACCTGCTGGTTGCGCACCGCGTCGTCCGGGAACAGATGCAGGCGGTCGCGCAAGTCGATGTCCAGCCCCTGCCAGAATCCGGCCAGCGTCGGCAGGTCGTGCGTCGTCACCGCGGCGACGGCGTTCGCCGGATACGCCTGCGGCGGTTTCAGGCGGCCGTCGTCGCGCTCGAAATACAGCAGCCGCGTCGACAGCACGTTCATCGGCGCCAAGGCGTCGCGCACCTCGCCCGGCACGGTGCCGAGGTCCTCGCCCACCACCAGGCAGCGGTTGCGCCGGCTCTCCAGCGCGAGGATGCCCAGCAGGTCGTCGAACGGATAGCGCACGTAGGCGCCTTCGGCGATCGGCACACCGCGCACCACCCAGAACAGGCGGCACAGCCCCATCACGTGGTCGAGTCGCAGCGCGCCGGAATCGCGCATGTTGGCGCGCAGCAATTCGATGAAGGGCTGGTAGGCCATTTCGCTCAGTCGATGCGGAATCCACGGCGGCAAGCCCCAGTCCTGCCCCATGCGGTTGAGTTCGTCGGGCGGCGCGCCGGTGCTGGCGGCCATGGCGTAGAGCGCCGGCCGCGTCCAGGTGGCCGCCCCGCCCTCCGCCACGCCGACGGCGAGATCGAACATGAGACCAACGCCCAAGCCCACTTCCCACGAACGCGTTCCGGCCGCGCCCAGTTGCTGAAATGCCTGCCATTGCAGGTACTCGAAAAACTCCACCTGTTCGAGCCGGGCCTCGCAGAAGGCCGCCACGTCGGGCGCCTGGCGGTCGCGATAGGCTTGCGGCCACACCGGCCAGCCCCACACGGCGTCGTCCCCGGCGCGGAAGTTCGCGTGCAGCGCCTCGAACAGCGCGTGCGTGCGCAGACTCTCGCCGTGTTCCGACTGGAAGGCCCGGAAGGCGCGCGCCCGCTCGCTGTCGGCGGCCAGATGCGCGGCGCGGAAATGCGCATAGAGGCGTTCGAGGACACCGATTTTCAGTTCCGTCACGCCGCGGTAATCCACCTGCTCC
>DASVPF010000332.1:0-4488 GCA_036382965.1 Thiobacillus sp. | reverse complement strand
GCGATCTCTCGTACCGCTGAACGGCCGCGGCGAACTGGGCCGGCTGGCGCATGCCTTCAATCACATGATGGATGCCATGGCGGATGCCCGCCACACTCTCGAAGCCCAGGTGGAAGCGCGCTCACACGAACTATGGGACTTCAGTCTGGTCGATCCGGACAACCGGCGCGCGGTCGACTATGCGGCGCGGCATGCCGCCCTGACCGAAATCCGGGCCATGCACGACGATGCCGGCGCCGCCGCCTGTGCGCAGCGCCTGCTCGAGACCCTGCACGATGGACGGATCAAGCTCTATCTGACCTGGAAGATGCTGACGCTGCGGCGCGCGTGCGAAGCGCTCTTCCGCGACGGCGACTACCTGCCGCTGAAAGTGCAGGGCGGGCGCGCGGAGCAGGTGTGCGCCTTCGTCCGCCATCAGGGCAACGACACCCTGCTGGTCGCGGTGCCGAGGCTGTTCGGCCGTCTCATGGGCGAACAGGCGCTTGCGGTCGGCGAGCCGGTGTGGGGCGATACCTGGATCGAGCTGCCGGACGAACGCATGCACGCGCAGTGGACTCACACGCTGACCGACGCGACGATTGTCGTCCAGGCCCCGGGCGGCGGGCAGGGAATCGCGCTGGCGCAGCTGTTCGGGACGTTTCCCTACGCGGTGCTGCACGCGCACGACAAAACGGACGGATAGGCCTGACAATGGGGGCCCAGCTTGGGAATGCCTTGTTTTGCCGCTATAAAACAAAGACCAGTTCCTCAAAGCCGGGCAAACGGTTGGATAAATGGACATGCGCGAAAGGCGGGGCAGCGGAAAAATCATGGCCTTCGTGATGGCGGGCGGGGCAGGGTCCCGCCTGCATCCCCTGACGACGGACCGCTGCAAACCGGCGGTGCCGTTCGGCAGCCGCTACCGCATCGTGGATTTCGTTCTCAGCAACCTGGTGAACTCGGATGTGCGCTCGATTTATCTCCTGGTGCAATACCGGCCGCAGTCGCTGATCGAGCACATCCGCAAGGCATGGGCGGTCTCGACCCTGTTCTCGGAACAGTTCGTGACCGTGGTGCCGCCGCAGATGACGCAGGAATGCACCCTGTTCGGCGGAACCGCCGATGCGGTCTATCAAAGCCTGAACCTGATGGACATGCATCATCCGGATCTGGTGGCGGTATTCGGCGCCGACCATATTTACCGCATGGACGTGCGGCAGATGGCGCGCTTCCATTGCGAGAGAGACGCGGACGCGACGGTGGCCGCGCTGCCGGTGCCCCTCGATCAGGCGTCGAACTTCGGCATCATCGAAACCGATGCAGCGGGACGGATCACCGCCTTCCTGGAGAAACCGAAGCAGGCCCGGCCGATGCCGGGCGATCCGCAGCGCGCCTACGCATCGATGGGGAATTATCTGTTCAACGCGGATCTTTTGCGGACGACGCTGGAGGAAGCACACCAGCGCGGCGAGACCGATTTCGGCCACCATGTACTGCCGCGCCTGGCGCAGTCGCATCGGGTGTTTGCCTACGATTTCTCGACCAATGTGGTGCCCGGCACCAAGCCCTATGAGGAAAAAGGCTATTGGCGCGACGTCGGCACGCTGGACACCTACTTCAAGGCGCATCTGGAGGTGCTCGGCCTGGAGCCCTGCTTCGACGCGTTCAATCCGCAATGGCCGATTTATTCCAGCCATTATCAGGGCCCGACCGCGCGGGTGATCCGCGGCGAGCTCGACAACGTGCTGCTGGGGGCGGCGACCATCGTCAGCGACGCGACGGTACGCAATTCGCTCCTGCGGCGCGAAGTGGTGGTCGAACCGGGCGCGCTGATCGAGGATTGCGTCATCATGGACTACGTGCGCATCGGCGCCGGCGCCCGATTACGTCATATGGTCATCGACCGGCATAACGCCATCGCGCCCGGTACCGAGATCGGCTACGACCTCGAACGCGACCGGGCGGCCGGCCACTTCGTCACCGAAGGCGGGCTGGTCGTGATTCCGCTGGGGGATCCCCGGTTCTACGCGCGCAACGGCTATCGCAACCGCGGTTATTCCGAATAGGCTGGCCCTGTCCACTGCATACCGTTCGCCTGTCATGTGCCGTCGGCCGCCAGGCCGCGAACCGTATTTTTCTCCTTGATGAAGGCTTCGGCCGCGGCGGCCGGCAGGGGTCGGCTGAACAGGTATCCCTGCATGAAGTCGCAGTGATGCGAGACCAGCAGGCGGCGCTGCGCCTCGGTTTCCACGCCTTCCGCGATCACGCTCAATCCGAGGCTGTGGGCGAGGGCGATGGTGGCGGTGCAGATGGCGACGTCGTTGCTGTCGCTCTCGATGTCGCGGACGAAGGACTGGTCGAGCTTCAGCGTATGGATCGGCAACAGCTTGAGATAACTGAGCGACGAATAGCCCGTGCCGAAATCGTCGATCGACAGCCGCACGCCCAGGTTGCGCAGGGCCTTGAGCTGGCCGATGCTGGCGACCGGATCGTGCATGGCCGCGGATTCGGTGATCTCGAGTTCGATGTCGCCACCCGCCAGACCGTGTTTCTTCAGCGCATGGGCAACGTGCTCCTGCAGGACGGGCGAACGCAATTGATAGGCCGACAGATTCACGGCCATGGTCACGTCTCCGATTCCCGCGTCCCGCCATGCGCGGAGCTGACGGCAGGCTTCGTCCAGCACCCATTCGCCCAGCGGCAGGATCAGCCCGGTTTCCTCGGCCAGCGGAATGAACTCTGCCGGCGACACCAGGCCGTCATCCGGATGGCGCCAGCGGACCAAGGCCTCGACGCCGACGGTGCGGCCGTTCCAGCTGTTCAGTTGCGGCTGATAAAGCAGTTCGAACTGCTTGTTTTCCACCGCGATGCGCAGGTCGCGATCCAGCGTCAGGCGTTTGACCGCGGCCTGGTTCATCTCGGCGGTGAAGAACTGGACATTGTTGCGGCCCAGCGATTTGGCGTGATACATGGCGGTGTCGGCGTTCTTCATCAGTGTGTCGCCGTCTTCGCCGTCGTTCGGATAAAAGGCGAGGCCCAGGCTCGCCGTCGAATGCAGGTCGTGTGCCCCGATCCGGTAGCGCTGGGCCAGCGCGTGCAGAATCTTGTCCGCCACGCGGGCGGCCGCACTGACGTCCTCCACGTCGGTCAGCACCACCACGAACTCGTCGCCGCCCAGCCGGGCGACGATGTCGCTGTCGCGCACGCTGTCGAGCAGGCGGCGCGCCACGTCCACCAGCAGGTCGTCGCCCATGGCATGGCCCATGGTGTCATTGATGGTCTTGAACCGATCCAGGTCGAGGAAGATCACCGCCAACGCACGCTGTTCCCGGTGTGCCCTGGCCAGTGCCTGGTCCAGCTGACCTTGCAGGCTGAAGCGGTTGATCAGGCCGGTCAGGCCATCGTGATAGGCCAGCTGGCTGATTTGCGCTTCCGCCGTCTTGCGCGCGCTGATGTCGGTGAAGCTGGCGATGTAATGGGTGACGCGGCCGTCGGGATCGCGCACCGCCGAGATCGATATCCACTTCGGATAGAGCGTGCCGTCCTTGCGCCGGTCGAGGACTTCGCCTTGCCAGAAGCCGGCCGCGTCCAGCGTGGCCCACATATCCTCGTAGGTTTCTATGGGCGTCTGCCCCGACGCGAGGAGGTGGGGGTTTTCGCCGCGAATCTCGTCGATGCGGTATCCCGTCAGGCGGGTGAAGGCGGGATTCACCGCTAGGATGCGGTTGTCGCCGTCGCTGATGAGGATCGCTTCGCCGCTGTGCTCGAACACGTTGGCATAGAGCCTGAGCGATTCTTCCGCCTGTTTGCGCACGGTGATGTCCTGCACCGTGCCGGTGGAGCGAAGCGCACGGCCCTGCCCGTCGTAGTGCGTCTCGCCGCGTTCGTTCACCCATTTGATGCGGCCATCCGGCATGCGCAGCCGGTGAACGATTTCGTAGGGGGTGCGGGTCGCCAGCGAGTCGGTATAGGCCTGATCGACCCGGTTCCGGTCTTCCGGATGGACCGCATCGAGGAAAGCCTGGTAGGACGCAGCAAACACCGTCTTGTCGATCTCGAACAGGCGGAACGTCTCGTTCGACCAGACCAGCTTGCCTGTGGCCAGATCGAGTTCCCAGCTGCCGACCTGGGCGATGCGCTGGGCCTCGTTGAGGCGTCGCTCGCTTTCCCTGAGCACGGCCTCGGCCTCTTTTTTTTCCGTCACGTCGATGCCGGTGCCGACGATGAATGCCGTCTCGCCGCGTTCGTCGAGCAGCGAGGCATTCGCCCATTCGGTCAGCCGCCGCGTCCCGTCCCGGGCGACCCAGTAGTTGGTGTAGGTGCTGCGCAGCATGCGCGTATCGCGGATGAGCACGTTGAATGCTTCTTCATGCACGCGTTCGCGTTCTTCAGGCGTCAGCAGAAAATCCCAGACGAAACGCCCCTCGACTTCCGCAAACGTATACTGCGACAGCTCCTCGCAGGCGCGATTGAAACGGCGGATGCGTCCTTCGCGGTCGAGCACGACCA
>DASVPF010000331.1:0-2939 GCA_036382965.1 Thiobacillus sp. | reverse complement strand
GAAGCGGAGCACATCCGCGAGGCTGCGCTGATCCTGGAAAACCTCGTCTGCGCCGCGTGCATCTGGCTGAACGAACGCCACATCGCGGGACTACCGGGCGTGCTGTCGGTGGAGATCAACTACGCCACGCGGCGGGCGCGGGTACGCTGGGACAACAGCCGCATCCAGTTGTCGGCGACGTTGATGAAGAACTGCGAGGTCGCCGAATGCGGGTCGCCGGTGCGCGCCATCGCCAGCGTACCGCGCAGGTTCTTCAGGCCGTTGTCGGCCTCGTTCAGGATCGGCGCGCCGTGCGGTTTTTCGTTCAGGTCGGGCGTCATGCCGCCGCCCTGGATCATGAAGCCGGGGATGACGCGGTGGAATACCGTCCCATCGTAGAACCCGCTTTTCACATAGTTGAGGAAGTTCGCCGTCGACGTCGGCGCGTTGCCGGGGAACAGCTCGACCGTGATGTTGCCCTTGCTGGTTTCGATCAGCACGCGCGGGTTGGCGGGCTGGCCGGCGGGCGCGGTGGAGACGGTCTGCGTGCCGGGCTCGCTGGCGCCGCAGCCGGAGATGCCGAGCAGCAGCGCGCCGAGAAACAGGGTGGCGGGGAACAGGTACAGGCGGGTCATTGGGATGCTCCGGGTTGACAGGATGGCTGGGATTCTACTGGCGGGCGTCGCGCGGCCCAAACGCTGCTTTATTGAATTTTCCATTTGCACCATAACAAAGTCCCGTTCGCCCTGAGCTTGTCGAAGGGCATGTCCGAATGGGCACAGGGCCGCTTCGGCAAGCTCAGGACAGGCTTCGACAGGCTCAGCCCGAACGGTGATTGAGAGCCTGTCATGATTTACGGAAATCCCAATAATCATTTGGCCAAAACATCTTGTGGGAGTGTCGCAACACCACAGAATCGCGGCGAGGACGCGCTCCTACCGATAGGTGATCCGGGTTAAACAACCGGTCGCAGGTAGTTGTCGATTGCCTCGCGCACCGTCTCCAGCGGCAGGCAGCCGTTGATGACCGGATGCAATTGCGCATCCTGCTGCAGGATCAGCGCGGGGAAGCCGCGCACGCCGGCTTGGCGTGCCTGCCTGAAATGTGCCCGGGTGTTAGCTCGGGCTTCGTCGCTGTCGAAGGCGCGCAAAAACGCGGCGGCCTCCACGCCCAGTCCTGCCGCGAGGTCGGCCAGCACGGCGGCTTGCGTGACGTCGCGCCCACCGGCGTAGAACGCGGTCTGGATCGCCTTGAAGAGGGGAAAGATCAGCGCCGGATCGAGTCCGCCCATGGTCACCACGGCGCGGCTGGCCGGTTCGGTGTCGTACACGAAACCGTCCGGCAGCGCGCCGTCGAAGCGGAACGGCTGGCCGGTGCGCGCCTGCACCGCGCGCCAGTGATGCAGGATGTCCTCGCGCCCCGCCGCCGTCATCGGCGCGGTCTCGCCCGGCCGCAGGCCGCCCAGCACCAGCGCAATCTTCATGCGCTCATGATATTCCTCGCGCAGCGCCTCGATCACCGGCGAAAAGCCCCAGCACCACGAACACATCGGGTCGGCGAAATACCAGAGGATGGGCGCGCTCATGGGCTCAGCACCTGCCGTGACGGATAGCTCACAGCATAGGCGATCGATGCGTTAAGGCCTGGGCGCGTCGTCGGGCTTGGGCGGACTGTCATCGTCCATGATGACGCTGTGGCCCGGCCCTTCGAGGTCGTCGAACTGGCCGCTCTTCGCCGCCCACAGCATGACCCAGGCGATGACGCCGACCAGGACGAGACTCAAGGGGATCAGCAGGATGAGGATGTCCAAGGCAAGGGGCCGGTTGAGCCGTCAGGCGGCGGGTTTGGGGCGTGGAAATTCTGGAGGAACGGGCGCGGCGCTGTGCCTGAACTCGGTGAGCCGCAGCGCGTTCAGCACCACCAGCAGCGAACTGGCGGACATGCCGATGCCGGCGATCCACGGCGTGACGTGGCCGAGCGCGGCGGCCGGGATGGCGATCAGGTTGTAGGCGAGGGCCCAGCCGAGGTTCTGCCGGATGATGTGCTGGGTCTTGCGGGCGAGGGCGACGCCGTCGGCCAGGCTGGCCAGGCGGCTGCCGAGCATGACCATGCCGGCGGCGCCCACGGCGGCTTCGGCTCCATGCCCACCGTCACCTGGGACGACCTGCGCGCCATCCAGCACGACGTGCCCACCGTGCGCTACGCCGCCCCGCAGCTGCGCGCCACCGCCTCCATCCTCTCCGAGGACCAGAACTGGACCACCCAGGTGATCGGGACCTCCCCCGAGTTCTTCCTCATCCGCACCTGGCGGGCCGCCCGCGGCAGCCTCTTCACCCAGTCGGACGTGGACTCCGGCGTCAAGGTGGCGGTGCTGGGCCAGACGGTGGCCGAGAAGCTCTACGGGGCCAGCGCCGACCCGGTGGGCCAGGTGATCCGGGTGAAGAACATCCCCTTCACGGTGGTGGGGGTGCTGGAGAAGAAGGGGCAGTCGCCCATGGGGCAGGACTACGACGACACCCTGCTGGTGCCGGTCAGCACCTTCCAGCAGAAGATCCAGGGGGGGCTGGCCAACTACATCCCCGGCGCGGTGCTGGTGGGGGCGGTGCGCCAGGACGCCACCGCCCGCGCCGAGAGCCAGATCCGGTCGCTCTTGCGCGATCGGCACCGGCTGCTGGCGGGCCAGGACGACGACTTCTCCATCCGCAACCTCTCCGAGATCGCCAGCGCCCAGCAGGAGGGGACCCGCACCCTCACCACCCTGCTGGCCGCCATCGCCGCGGTGTCGCTCCTGGTGGGCGGCATCGGCATCATGAACATCATGCTGGTGTCGGTCACCGAGCGCACCCGCGAGATCGGCCTGCGCATGGCGGTGGGCGCCAAACCCAGCCAGATCCTGATGCAATTTCTCGTCGAGGCGCTGGCGTTGTCGACCCTCGGGGGCCTGATCGGCGTTAGCTTTG
>DASVPF010000330.1:0-3324 GCA_036382965.1 Thiobacillus sp. | reverse complement strand
CGAGCGCTACAACGCGCGTCAGCGCGAGGCCGGCAAGCCGACGCTGGTCAATCCGCGCAACGGCGCCGCGGGCAGCATCCGCCAGCTCGATCCGGCCGTTGCCGCGCAGCGTCCGCTGTCGTTTTTTGCCTATGGCCTGGGCGAGGTGCAAGGCTGGAAGCACGCGCCCGTTACCCACAGCGGGACGCTCGACGCGCTGGACCAACTGGGCGTCCCGGTGTGCGAAGACCGCACCACCGGGCGCGGCGCGGCGGCGCTGATCGCCTTCCACGACGACATCGCCGCACGCCGCGATCGATTGCCGTTCGACATCGACGGCGTGGTGTACAAGGTCAACCGTGTCGATCTGCAGCGCGAACTCGGCTTTGTCACGCGCGAGCCGCGCTGGGCGGTGGCGCACAAGTTCCCGGCGCACGAGCAGCTCACCACGGTGCTCGGCATCGAGGTGCAGGTCGGCCGCACCGGTGCGCTGACGCCGGTGGCGCGCTTGGCGCCGGTGTTCGTCGGCGGCGTCACCGTCACCAACGCCACCCTGCACAACCAGGATGAAATCGACCGCAAGGACGTGCGTGTCGGCGACACCGTCATCGTGCGGCGCGCCGGCGACGTCATTCCCGAAGTCGTCGCGGTGGTGATCGACAAGCGTCCGCATCCGGCGCCGCCGCGCTTCAATATTCTGCAAAACTGGCCCACGTGTCCCGAATGCGGCTCGCATGTGGTGCGGCTGGAAGGCGAGGCGGTGGCGCGCTGCACCGGCGGCCTGGTGTGCCCGGCGCAGCGCAAGCAGGCCCTGCTGCATTTCGCCGGTCGCCGCGCGATGGACATCGATGGACTGGGCGACAAGCTGGTCGACCAGTTGGTCGACCGCGGCCTGGTGCACACGCCGGCCGACGTGTATGGCCTCAACCTGGACACGCTCGCCGGGCTGGAGCGCATGGCCGAGAAATCGGCGGCCAAGCTCGTCGCGGCGATCGGGACCAGCCGGGCCACCACGCTGGCGCGCTTTATTTTTGCGCTGGGCATCCGTAATGTCGGGGAGACGACCGCCAAGGATCTGGCGCGGTATTTCGGTTCGCTCGACCGGCTGCTTGCCGCAACCGAAGCCGACCTGCTGGCGGTGCGCGACGTCGGACCGATCGTGGCGCAGTCCATCATCCAGTTCTTCGCCGAGCCGCATAATCTGGGCGTAGTCAGGCAGCTGCGCGAGGCTGGCGTGCACTGGCCGGAATCCGCCGGCGTGCAACATTCGGCAGGTATCCTGTCGGGCAAGACGCTGGTGCTGACCGGCACCTTGCCGACGCTGACGCGCGACGCCGCGAAGGAAAGGATCGAGGCCGCAGGCGGCAAGGTGGCCGGCTCGGTGTCGAAAAGAACCGACTACGTGGTGGCTGGCGAAGAAGCCGGCAGCAAGCTGGCGAAAGCGCATGAACTCGGCGTGCCCGTCCTCGACGAGGCCGGGCTGCTGGCCTTGCTGAAGCCGCATGACAAAAACGCGTAGCTTTAGATTTCCGAACCAAAGAACATTCAGGAAGAGACATGCAAAAAGTAAAAAAAGCCGTATTTCCGGTTGCCGGCCTGGGCACCCGTTTCCTGCCGGCCACCAAGGCCAGCCCCAAGGAAATGCTCCCCATCGTCGACAAGCCGCTGATTCAGTATGCAGTTGAAGAGGCGATGGATGCCGGCATCACCGACATCATCTTCATCAGCAGCCGCACCAAGCGCACGGTCGAAGACCACTTCGACAAGGCCTACGAACTGGAAACCGAACTGGCCGCGCGCGGCAAGAATCGCGATCTGGAACTGGTACAGTCGATCCGCCCGGCCGGCGTCAACTTCATCTACATCCGCCAGGCCGAAGCGCTGGGTTTGGGACACGCCGTGCTATGCGCGCAGCCAGTGATCGGCAACGAGCCCTTTGCCGTCATCCTCGCCGACGACCTGATCGACGGCAGTCCGGCGGTGATGAAGCAGATGGTCGACCAATACGAGTATTACCAGTGCTCGGTGCTCGGCGTGCAGCAGGTCGCGCCCAAGGAAACCGCGTCCTACGGCATCGTCGACGCCACCCCGATGGCCGAGCGCGTGTCGCGGGTGAATGCCATCGTCGAGAAGCCCAAGCCCGAGGTGGCGCCGTCCAACCTCGGCGTGGTCGGCCGTTACATCCTCACCCCGCGCATCTTCCATCACATCCAGCACCTCAAGCCCGGTGCCGGCGGCGAGCTGCAACTCACCGACGCCATCGCCGCGTTACTGAAGGAACAGCAGGTGCTGGCCTATGCCTTCGACGGCATCCGCTACGACTGCGGCAGCAAGCTCGGCTATCTGCAGGCCACGGTGGAATACGCGCTGAAGCACAGCGAGGTCAGCGAAGACTTCGGTGCCTATCTCAAATCGCGACTCTGCTGAGCCGGGTTTTCGCTGCCATGCAGCCAGACCGCGGCCTCCAGCGCGTTTTCCGCTGCCATCCCCTGGCCCAGTAATGCGGTCACCATGCCGGTGAGGCGGTCGCCAGCGCCTGCCTGCGCGAGCCAGGGGCCGCCGCTGGTGTTGATGGCGTAGCGGCCGTCGGGGTGGGCGATCACGGTGCCCGCGCCCTTCAGTGCAACGTCCGCCCGATAGTTCATGCTCAGCGTGCAGGCGGCTGCGATCCGGTTCGCCTGGATGCCGCCTCCACTGATGCCGAGCAGACGCCCGGCTTCGCCGGGGTGCGGGGTAAGCACCGTGGGATGATTCCGGCGGGCAGCGTGTTGGGCCAGTCCGGGGTTGCCGGCCAGCAGGTTCAAGGCATCGGCGTCCAGCACCAGCGAGCAGGGTGCCGCGAGCGCGGCTTCCAGCAGGGCATGCGCGCGCGGACTCTGGCCGAGACCGGGGCCGATCGCCAGCACGCTCAGCCGCGCATTCACCAGACTTTCCGGCGCGGCAAACATCAGCCGCGGATCAAAGTAATCGACCCCGATGCGCTCGTCCAGCACGCCCAGGGTGACGCTGCCCGCGCCATACTGCAGCGCGGCGCGCCCGGCGATCAGGGTGGCACCCACCATGCCGGGCGCCCCGCCGATGATGCCGACATGGCCGAACTGGCCTTTGTGGCTGTTGCGGGCGCGTGCAGGCAGACGATGGCGGCTTTCCAGTTGCGTCAGCGCGATGCTCGCCGCCGCACGAGCAGGTCAGGGCGCCGTCCGCTGGCCAGGCCCGGGCGCTCGTCAGGCAGTTCCTTCCTTTTCTTCTAGTCAGCTTCGCCTTCGCCGCGCTCCTGAGCGCGAGCGAGCCGCTGCTCGTGGACTCGGATCGGGAGGTCCGGCTGGCCACGATCGCCGCGCTCGG
>DASVPF010000329.1:0-6896 GCA_036382965.1 Thiobacillus sp. | reverse complement strand
CCCACGTCGCATGGCAAGTGTTCTGGAGCAAACGGGGCTGGAAACGCGAAGCGCAGCCCTTGCTGGCCACGCTGCAACCCGAGCCCGCGCTGGCCGACGGCGCACTGTATTCGCCGTCCGACGTGCTCGCGACCGAGCCTGCCAATGCGCCCGCAATCAAGCCGTTCGGCTTCGTGCAGCCCACTTACACCGTCATCAATGCCGATCCGCTAGCGGGCATGGGTGGCGCTGCAGCCAGCGCGAACGGCCATGACCAGATCCAGAACCTGGTCGGACCGACCTTCGAGCACACCAGCCAGCTGCAGTTCCTGCGCGCCCAGTTCGGCCTGCGCGGCCGGCTGACCGACAAGATCAACTATTTCCTGCTGACCGACGTCGGCAGCAACCTCACCACGGTGCAGCACCCGCTCATGGTCACCGATGCCTCGATGACCTTCAGCTTCGTCCCCGGCGCCAAAATCCGCGCCGGCCTGTTCAAGCTGCCGACCAGCGAGGAAGCGCTGGTCAGCAACCCGCTCGCGTATTCCTACGTCTATTACAGCGCGGTGGGCAGCGCGCTGGTGCAGGAAACCTTCTTCCATGACGTGAGCGGCACCCCCGCCGGCTGTACCACGCTCGCCGGCGCCACCACGCTGGACTGCGGCGCAGCCATCGCCGGCAACAATGCCTTCCGCGACTGGGGCATCCAGGTGTTCGACAGCTTCCGCAAGGACACATGGGAGTTGGGCTACGCCGCCATGGTCTCGAACGGCAATGAAATCGAGAACCTCAGCGACAACAACGGCAGCAAGGACCTCACGGGTCGGCTGCAACTGTCGTATGTGTTCGGCGGCCAGGGCCCGCTACGCGAGGACGCCAGCGTCTTCGCCTGGCACCAGTCCGGCAAACGGACGTATGGCGGAACCGACTACGACCGCACCCGCGAAGGCATCGGCTACCGCGTGACCAAGGGGCCCTTCCGCACGTCCGGCGAATATATCCGCGGCAAAGGGATGATCGCCGCCGGCCCCAACCCGCCCGTGGTGCCGGCCAGCGGCGATCTGGAGCCGCCCTACAACCTGAATCTGGCGCCTGCGGGCAAGGCCGACGGCTGGTATCTGGAAGCCGGCTGGCGTTTCCATCCGGACTGGGAAATCGAGGCGCGTTACGACGAATTCGACCGCAACAACAACGACCCGGCTGCCGAGCGCCTGTTCAAGACCTGGACCCTGGGCGGCCAATACTTCATCAACAAGACGACCCGCGTGACGCTGAACTATGAATGGCGCAAGGCCGAGGTTCCCAATCCGCTGGCCATCACCAACGCCACCCAGCGCAGCAATGCCGAGATTGTCGCCAACAACCTGGCCGATCGGGTCAGCCTGCAGTTGATCTGGTATTTCTGACGCCCACTGGACGCATCCTCCTGCGGCGGCCGTTGGCCGCCGTTTTTTTCTAGGCGCTGCGGATGAAGTGCTCGCGGTAGTACTTGAGCTCGTCGATGGATTCGTAGATATCGGCCAGCGCCTCGTGCTTGTTGGACTTTTTGAACGCTTCGGACAGTCCGGGGCGCCAGCGCTTGGCCAGTTCCTTCAGCGTGCTGACGTCGAGATTGCGGTAATGGAAGAACGCTTCCAGTTGCGGCATGTGGCGTGCCATGAAGCGGCGGTCCTGACAGATGGAGTTGCCGCACATCGGCGACGTTCTGGGGGGGACGTGCTGTTTGACGAATTCCAGCATCTGCGCCTCGGCGTCGGCCTCGGAAAGCTGCGACGCCTTGATGCGGTCGATCAGCCCCGACTTGCCGTGCGTGCCCTTGTTCCAGTTGTCCATCGCGTCCAGCACCTCGTCGGGCTGGTGCACCACCAGCACCGGGCCTTCGGCCACGGTGTTGAGATCGGCATCGGTGACGACGACGGCGAGTTCGATGATGCGGTCGGTATCGGGCGACAAGCCGGTCATTTCCATGTCCAGCCAGAGCAGGTGCGTAGGGTTCAGGGCCATATCAGCGTTCCATCGAAAAACAGGCCGCCATTCTCGCACACGACGCACCCGGTGCTGGCGCAATTGCAGCCCTGTGACGATAATGCACGCATAGCCGAAAGGAGTCCCATCATGAAAATCGTGACCGCCTTATTCTGGGGTGCGCTGCTGGCAAGCGGCGCGCACGCAGCCCCCGTTGCCAAGGGCGACCCCAGGATCGGCAAGGCCCTGCACGACAAGACCTGCATCAACTGCCACGCCAGCATGTTCGGCGGCGACGGCAGCAAGATCTACACGCGCGCCGACCGCAAGGTCAAAACCGCGCAGCAACTGGCCGCCCGCATCTCCGCCTGCAACGCCAACACCGGCGCCGGCTGGTTCCCGGAAGACGAGGCGCACGTTGCCGCCTACCTCAACCAGCAGTACTACAAGTTCAAGTAAGGAATTGCCATGACCATCGTCGAAGAACTCGTCCGCAAGAAATGTGCGCCCTGCGAAGGCGGCGTCGCACCGCTGACCGATGCGCAGATCGCGCCCATGCTGAAAGGCCTGACCGGCTGGCAGCGCGACGGCGTGAAGATCGCCAAGGAATACAAGTTCAGGGACCACTACCAGGCGCAGGCCTTCACCAACGCCGTGATGTGGGTGTCGCACCGCGAGGATCACCATCCCTACCTGCTGGTCGGCTACAACACCGTCAAGGCCGAATACTGGACGCACGCGATCGGCGGTCTGTCCGAGAACGATTTCATCTGCGCGGCCAAGGTCGACAGCCTGCTCGATCTCTGATCCTGTGGCTGTTCCTGTGGCTGTCCTGACCGGCCAGGTCGTCGCCGCATTCAGCCGCCGCTTCCTCGTCGCCACCGCGGCGGGCAGCCTGCCCTGCCAGGTCAAGGGCCGTCACCTGCAGGTCGTCTGCGGCGACCAGGTCGAAATCCGCCGCGACGGCGATGCGGGAGTGATCGAGGCGGTGCTGCCGCGCGCCAGCCTGCTGTACCGCTCCGACGCCTTCAAGTCCAAGGCCATCGCCGCCAACGTCAGCCAGCTTGCCGTGGTGGTGGCGGCGCGTCCGAGTTTTTCGATGGAACTGGTGCAGCGCTGCGTTCTCGCCGCCGAAGACCAGGGCATTCCCAGCCTGCTGATCCTCAACAAATCCGACCTGCCGGACACCCCGGCCGCACTCGAGCGCCTGGGCCTGCTCACCCGCCTCGGCTATCCGCTCGTCACGCTGTCGGCGCTGACCGACGTGGCGCCGCTGCGCCCGGCCCTGCACGGCCACACTACGCTGCTGATCGGCCAGTCCGGCATGGGCAAATCGACGCTCATCAATGCGCTGTTTCCGGACGCCGATGTGGTGACCGCCGAGTATTCCGAGGCGCTCGACAGCGGGCGCCACACCACCACCCACACCCGCCTGCACCGGCTGGATGCCGACTCGGCAGTGATCGATTCGCCCGGCCTGCAGGAATTCGCCCTGCAGCACCTGGACGCCAACGCCCTGGCTCGCGCCTTCGTCGAGTTCCGCCCGTTTCTCGGCCACTGCCGCTTCCGCGACTGCAAGCACGAGACCGAGCCGGGCTGCCGGCTCCTGGAAGCCGTCGCTGCCGGCGACATCGATCCGGCTCGGCTCCGTCTGTTCCGGACCTTGCGCCGCCTGCAACAAAACGCCGCCCAGCGCCTATAAAACAGATTCGTTCGGCAGCACAAGGAGAGCGGCCATGAAAGCGTTTCGGGTTGCCTTGATCTGGCTATGCCTGGGACTGGCCGTGCCGGCGCAGGCCGCGGGGAAATGGGTGCAGACGCCCTACGCGCCGGCCAAGGTGCTGTTCGAGTTCTATCTGGACGACCCGCAAAAAATCGGCAGCGCGCTTTACTGGGTGCGCTCGCTGATGAATCCCCTGCTCGACGCACCCTACAACTACTCGCCCGAGGATCTGAGTGTCGTGGTGGTCATCCACGGCACCGAAATCGTGACGCTGGCGAAAAAGAACGAGGCGACCTATCAGGACGCGGTCGACCGCATGCGCTACTACGCCAGCCTCGGCGTGTCGTTCAAGGTGTGCGGGCAGGCCGCGGAGGATTTCGGGTATGCGGTGAAAGACTTCCAGGATTTCGTCGAGGTCGTGCCCAATGCCATCACCGAACTGGCGCACTGGCAGCAGCGGGGTTATGCGCTGATCATCCCGCGTGTCCTGGACAAGAGGATCGACATCGAGTCGATCCGTTGAAGTTTTATTCCGGCCAGTGCTTGATGTAGCGCTTCAGCAGGCTGTTCTCGAAGTTGGCTTCCTTGAGGCTGGCGCGCGCCACGTCGTGGAAGGAAATGATGGCGAGCAGCGTGTTGCCGTCGAGGATCGGCAGGTGGCCGATGTGCGATTTGGTCATCACGTCGCGCGCGTAGTCCACCGAGTCGTCCGCACTGGCGACCACCGGTTCGGTGACCATGATGGTGCTGACTTCGGCGTCCTTGAGGTCACATCCCTGCTTGACCATCCCGTGCACCACGTCGCGCTCGGTCAAGAGCCCCACCATCTCGCCCTTGTCCAGCACGACCAGCGACCCGATACCCAACTCGACCATTTTGGCGACCGCGCTGGCGACCGAATCGGTCGGCGCGATACTGTAGATGGTGTCGCTTTTGAGGGTGAGGATTTCGCGAATCTGCATGACGGTCTCCGGCCTGGCTTGGCTTGGTTATGGTTCTGGAATGATAGGGTACAACGACGGTACGTGTCAGGCTATGGCCTGACCAGGGCAGCCTCGACCTGCCGGCGTGTGTCGGCGCCCGTCAGCGTCTCGACCAGCGCCAGCGCAAAATCCATCGCCGTGCCGGGGCCGCGCGAGGTGAGTACCTTGCCGTCCTGCACCACCGCTTCGGCGCTGACGGTCACGCCGGGCCGCGCGTCGAGAAAGCCGGGGTAGCTGGTCGCCTGCTTGCCGTTCAGCACGCCGGCCTCGGCCAGTACCATCGGCGCGGCGCAGATGGCGGCGGTGTATTTTCCGGCCGCTGCCATTTTTTTCAGCAGTTCGAGGATGCGCGCATCGTCTTTCAGATGCGCTGCCCCCGGCATGCCGCCCGGCAGCACCACCATGTCGTAGCTATCCTGCAGGGCTACATCGAGCGTCACGTCGGGAACCAGTTGTACGCCGCGGCTGGCCTTGACGATGCCGGGCTTGAGTCCGGCAGTCACGACCTCGATGCCGGCACGGCGCAGCAGATCGACGATGGTGACGGCTTCGAGTTCTTCGCAGCCGTCTGCCAGCGGAACCAGAACCTTGGCCATGACGCTCTCCTCAGTCGCGGAAATTCTGATACTGCAGCGGAAAATCGGTGATGGATTTTCTGACCAGCGCGATGGTGTCCTGCAGCACGTCGCGCTTGGCGCCCGACACACGCACGGTGTCGCCCTGAATGCTGGCCTGCACCTTGAGCTTGCTGTCCTTGATGCACTTGACGATCTTTTTCGCCAGTTCGGTTTCCACCCCGGTCTTCACCGTCACGCTGCGCTTGACCTTGTTGCCCGAGACTTTCTCGACGCTGCCGACATCCAGGCATTTCACGTCGACACTGCGCTTGGCGAGCTTCTGCGCCAGGATGTCCTGCACCTGATCGAGCTGGAATTCGGTATCGGCATACACCGTCAGCACATAGTCGGCCTGCTCGACGCGGGCGTCGGAGCCCTTGAAGTCGAATCGGGTCGACACTTCCTTGTTGACCTGGTCGACCGCGTTGCGCACTTCCTGCTTGTCGACCTCGGACACGATGTCAAAACTGGGCACCTTGCTTACTCCTCATCCATCACAAACGACTGTACCGGTAGGCCCGACTCGTCGTGGAATTCGGCCGCTGCCATCACCCCCAGCCGCGCCACCGCCTCGGCGTCGAGCGAAGGTGCGCGGTAGGCCGCATACATCGCGCCCAGCGCGTAGGGGCTGCCGCTGCCGTAGGCATAAAATTTCGAGAACTCCTGCACCGTGCGGTGCGCCGCCACGCCGAATATTCCGTGCGGGTTGGCAATCAGCACATCCATGCGGCTGGACTCCAGATCCTCTTCCTTGTCCTCGCCGGTCTGCAAATAATAGTGCTCTTTGAGAGCGGCGTGCAGGGTGTTCCAGACACGGAAGATTTCCGCCACCGAATCCAGTTCGGGCGGCGCATCCAGCGAGGAAAAATAGTCCGTCAGGATCAGCTTGAAAGTAGCCGATCCGGTGATCGCAACGAAGCTGTCGCCGACGCGGATGATCTTCTCGTGGTTCGTCACGTAGCCGGCGGATTCCTTGCCGCCGCCCCACTTCGTCAGCGTATCGGCGGCGATCGCGATGCGGCCATTCTTTCTGACGACGGTGACGGTGGTCATGGCTCAGCCGAACTCAGGCGAAATGACAGACGTAGTGGTAGGGCGCGCCGGCTACTTCGATGTCAAAGCTCGAATTGCCCGGCACCTTGAACGACTGCCCGACGCCATAGGTTTTCCACTCGGTTTCCCCAGCCAGCTTGACGCGGCACGCCCCCGCCACCGTCTCCATGGTTTCCGGCGCGCCGGTGTTGAAGGTGAGCGTCGACGGCAGGATCACGCCGACCGATTTTTTGGTGCCGTCGGCGAACTGGACGGTGTGCGAGACGCACTTGCCGTCGAAATAGACGTTGGCCTGTTTGGTGACGGCGACATTGTCGAACTGGGACATGCTTATTTTCTCCGTGCGTCGAGTTTGGCCGCGATGCGCATGCGCAGCGCATTGAGTTTGATGAAGCCGCCTGCGTCCTTCTGGTCGTAGGCGCCGGCGTCGTCCTCGAAAGTGGCGATGGTGGAATCGAACAGCGAATCGCTCTTCGAATCGCGGCCGACGACGATGACGTTGCCCTTGTAGAGCTTCAGCCGCACTGTGCCGTTGACGTGCTGCTGGGTGTGATCGATCAGCACCTGCAACGCGCG
>DASVPF010000328.1:0-5802 GCA_036382965.1 Thiobacillus sp. | reverse complement strand
GAAGTAGCCCGGGTAGTCCTCGCCCAGCATGCCGACGTTGCCCGGCATGTGCGAGGCGAGCACCGGCACTTCGGCCGCCAGCGCCTCGCAGATCACGTTGGCGCCGCCTTCCATCACCGAGCTGATGACCATCAGGTGGGCGCGCGCCAGCCGTTTCAGCACCGCCTTGTGCGGCACTTCGCCGCCCCAGTGCCAGCGCGGCAGCTTGCTCTGCGCCATCTCCGCCGTTGCGGCCATGTCGTCGGAGAGGGCGCTGCCCAGATGCGTCACCTGGGTTTGCGAATGCTCGGGCAGGTAGGCGGTGGCCAGCGCCACCCGGAAGGGGTCTTTTTCTTCGCGCAGGTGGCCGATCACCAGCACCTCGAAGGTATGGGCGGGCGTGGATTGGCGGGCGATGTCGGGCGCGGATTGATAGATCACCCGCGTCTTGGCGGCGAGATGCGGCGCCAGCTCGTCGGGGCCGCGTTCCTGCAGCACGATGATGCGGTGCGCGAGTTCGAGCGCCTGCTGGGCGTTGGGGTCTTCGTGAATGTCGCGATACAGGTCGGTGCCGGTCAGCGCCAGCAACAGGGGCCGGCTCGGAAAGCGCTCGGCGAAGGCGCGGATCGAGGCGAAGCTGCGCCGCGCATGCAGCGCCAGCATCAGGTCGGCGCCGCGGCCATCCCATTCCACCTGCACCCGCACCGTGTGTCCCGCCTCGCGTAGGAAGCGCGTCCAGCGTGCGGCCGTGTGCCAGTTGCCGTTGCGATGTTCGCGGCCGTACGGGGTGATGAGGGCGATGCGCATGGCCAAAGTGTACGCCTGCTCAAACGAATCGCGGATAATCCGGCGCATGACCGAAACCGCCATTTCCTCGCGCGACAACCCGATCTTCAAGCGGCTGAAAAAGCTCGCCGAATCTGCCCGTGCGCGGCGCGAAGCGCGCATGACCCTGCTCGACGGCGAGCACCTGCTGGCGGCCTATCTCGATGCCGGCGGCCAGCCGCACACGCTGGTGCGCGCCGCCTCGTTCGGCGCGGACCGGCTGGCGCAGTTTGCGATGCGCTGCCCGCATGCCAAAGCCCTCGTCGTGCCCGACGCGCTGCTCGCCGAGCTCGTGCCCGTCGCCACCCCCACCGGCATGCTGGCGGAGGCCGCCTGGCTCAACCCGCCTGCGATCGACACCACCCCGCTGGTCATCGTGCTGGAAGACATTCAGGATCCCGGCAACCTCGGCGCCATGCTGCGCAGCGCGGCGGCGGCGGGGGCGACGCTCGCGGTGCTGTCGAAAGGCTGCCACGATCCCTGGTCGCCCAAGGCCTTGCGCGGCGGGCAGGGGGCGCAATTCGTGCTGCCGCTTCTGAGCGGGATCGATCTTGCGGCATGGCTTGCCCGGTTCGAGGGCGAGCGCCTTGCGCTGGCACTGGGGGAAGGCAACACGCTGTATGCGCACCCACTCCGCGGGCCGGTTGCGTTGATCGTCGGCAACGAAGGGGCGGGCTTGTCGCAGGCGGTGCGCGACGCAGCGAGCGCCAGCGTGCAGATTCCGATGCGGGGAAAAATAGAATCGCTGAATGCTGCAGCCGCTTTGGCCGTGGCGGTGTTTGAGGCTGCGCGGCAGCGTTGGTCTTAGCGCATCCCGATCGGGATGCGTACGAGGTTGCGGCTACAGCGAGCGTTCGCCGTCGCGGCGATCGACCTGGACCCGCAGCTGATTGGTGTGGGCGAAGTCCATGACGTAGTCATATGCCTTGCGATCTTCGGTTTCGAGCCAGCGCGCCACCACCAGACAGCGCTCGCCATCGATGATGCAAGGTTGGACGCCTGGCGAATAGCGCAATCGATGATCGACCTTAAAACTGGCCAGGGCCGATGAAAGGCGTTCAATCCAGTCTGAAGGACGGAATTTCTTTCCGTTTTCCATGACGCTGGAAATCACCAGATAGTCTTCGGACATTACCCACACTCCCTATGCGAGGCATTCGCCCTTGCTGAGTCGGCCGGAATGGCCGTTTCTTTAGCGGAAGCTGGATCGCGCTTCCGGAAATCGATCGCGGCCGCCCACCACGACGTGTTTACAGCAGGCCGCGATGCCGGATACGGTCGGGCGGGCGCGGTCAGCCGACAGCCTGTCCCAGGGAAATCGCCGCACGGTGGCCGGATGACCAGTCCTGCCCTAGCATGACGGTGAGCTGGTCCGCAGGAACCGGGCGGCTGAACAGGAAGCCTTGCACGACCCGGCAGCCGAGCCGGTGCAGACATTCGAGCTGCTGCGTGTCTTCCACCCCTTCGGCGATGGCATCGAGATGCAGCCCGTCGCACAGGGCCAGGATTGAGCTGACGAGCGCCCTGTTGACCGGAGTGCTCGTCAGGTCCTTGACAAAATAGCGGTCGATTTTCAGGACGTCGAGCGGAAACCGCTTCAGGTGGGCGAGGGATGAATAGCCGGTGCCGAAATCGTCGACCGCGACGGCGACGCCCAGCGCTTTCAGTGCCCGGATCCGGTCGACGGCGCTGTCGATGTCCTGCATGAAGATGCCTTCGGTCAGTTCGAGCTTAAGCGAGCGCGGCGACAGGCCGGAGCGTTTCAGTGCGGTACGCACGTTGGAAATCAGCGACACGTGCCAGAACTCCTTGCTGGAGACGTTGACGGCCACGTCGAGGCCGGTGAAGCCGGCGGCGTGCCAGCTTGCCGCCTGGCGACAGGCCTCGATCAGAAGCGTGCGTCCGACGCTGACGATCTCGCCGGTCTCTTCTAGCATTTCCAGGAAAGCGGAGGGGGCGAGCACGCCCTTCTCCGGGTGATTCCAGCGTATCAGCGCCTCGACGCCCTGAATGCGGCCGGTGTCCAGGTTGATCTGCGGCTGGTAGTGGAAGACGAATTCGCTGCGCTCCAGGGCATAGTGCAGGTCGGTTTCCAGTTGCAGCCTTTCCTCCGCCATCGCGTTCATCGTCGCATCGTAGAGCTGGAAACGGTCCCTCCCGCTGCCCTTGGCGTGGTACATCGCGGTGTCGGCATTCTTCAGCAGACTGTCGCAATCGGTGCCGTCATGGGGGTAGACGCTGATGCCGATGCTGCTGCTGCAGAAGAGTTCGCGCTCTGCGACCTGGCAGGGCGCGGCCACGACGGCGCGCATTTTTTCCACCACCTGCAGGATGTGGCTGATTGCGGTCGCATCGTTGATGACCACCACGAATTCGTCGCCCCCCAGCCGGGCCACGGTGTCTTCGGCGCGCGCGGCGGAACGCAGCCGTTTGGCAATCTCGCAGATGAGTTGATCGCCGCAGGCGTGTCCCAGGGTGTCGTTGACGCGCTTGAAGCGGTCGAGGTCGATGAACATCACGCCCACCAGCGTGCCGCGTCGTTGTGCGCGCACGAGGGCCTGTTGCAGGCGATCCATGAACAGCATGCGGTTGGGCAGGCCGGTCAGGGTGTCGTGGGTGGCGAGGCGTTCGCGCTCGCGGCTGACGCGGTTGGTGAAGCGGAGGGCCACGGCGGCGACGATCAGGCCCACCAGCAAGGCGGCGCCGGACAACAGGACCATCCAGAAGCGCGCCGTCGCATGCGCCTCGTGCGCCTTTTGGCTGGCGGCCGCGGCCACCCGCTGGGTTTCGGCGTCGAGTTGCGAGAGTGCGGCCATCACGTTGTTCTGCGCCGGGATGCCCTTTCTGAGAACCAGGTCCGTAGCATCCCGATTGTGGTCGGCACTGATCAGGTCGATGATCTGTTGCTGGATCGGCTGGGCGAACCGGACCAGTTGCCGCTGCCGCGCGATCAGTTCTTTTTCCCTGGCGTTCAGTGGCATGTTTATAAGCGCCAGCTGCGCCGTGACAAATTCCGAGCCTTTCCGGTTGAACTGCATCAGCAATTCGTCACGCTCGAAGGGATCCTCGATCTTGGTGAGCATGAACATGATCATCGTGCGCTCGCGTGCGGTGATCACCATGGTTTTGGTGAGATTCTGCTTGCGCATGTGGACATCGACCACGGTATTGAGGTTATCCGTGGTCATTTCCAGTTGCTGCAGGCCGATCGCGGTGACGAACAGAATCAGCAGCAACTGCGTGACGAAACCCGTGACCAGGGCCAGTTTCCAGGTGGGGCGCTTCAGGTGCCTGGCGGCAGTCAATAGGGCGGCGGCGCGATCAGGCATCGGTCAATCAGGCCGCACGCCCGCTACGCTGCTGGAATGGCAAGAATTGGAACATGGTGTGTCCATCATAAAGAAAAACAATTCAGGTTTGCGCGGCATGAAAGAACTGCTTATCCAGATGGTGTTATCGGCGCAATTGCTCCCTTTTAAAGAGGGGGGCGGGAAATCTTCTCCGGATCGCCTTGATTCGATGCGACAAAATAGGGAATGGCTTACGACGGGCCCTTCGACCGAGCTCAGGACTGGCCCTTCGACCAGGCTCAGGACTGGCCCTTCGACCAAGCTCAGGACAGGCTTCGCAGGCGGGCGGCAATTTCCTCGACCGACATGCGGGTGGTATCGGTCACCGGCAGGCCGTTCAGTTTGAACAGCGTCTCGGCGGCGGCGAGTTCGGCACGGCACTGCGCCAGGCTGGCGTAGCGGCTGTCCGGGTAACGTGCCTGGCGGAAGGCGGCCAGGCGTTCGGCCGACAGGGTAAGGCCGCGCAGCCTGGATAGATGGGCTTGCAAGGGCAGCGGCAGTTCGCCGTGTTCGAGGTCGTCCGGGGTGAGCGGATAGTTGGCGGCGCGCAGGCCGTATTGCAGCGCCAGGTAGAGCGCGGTGGGGGTCTTGCCGACGCGCGAGACGCCGACCAGGATGAGGTCGGCCTGGCCGAGGCGCTCGGGGTTGAGGCCGTCGTCCAGGTTGAGCGCAAAATTGACGGCGTCCATGCGCGCCTCGTAGTCGTTCGCCATGCCGTGCGTGCGGCCGCCGCTGGGGGTGACGGTCTGGCCGAGCGCGGCGCCGACGGCGGGGGCGATGAGGTCGAATACGTCGAACAGATTGACGCCGGCGTCGCGCAGAATCGTGCGCAGCGCAGGATCGGCTAGCGTCGAGAAGACGAGGGCGCCGGGCGCGGCGGCGATGCGTGCCGCCGCTACCCGTGCCTTGTCCGCGCTGTCGACGAAGGGCAGCGTAATCAGGCTACACTCGAGGCGGGGAAACTGCGCCAGCACGCTCTTGGCGACGGCCACGACCGTCACCCCGGTGTGGTCGGACACGCAAAATACGCTGCAACCGTTCATGGAGTTCACCTATGTCTGCTGACTATATTGTGCCGCTGGATGCCCTGTCGATGGCGGATGTGCCACGCGTGGGCGGCAAGAATGCTTCGCTCGGCGAGATGATCCGCCATCTGTCCGGCGCCGGGGTCAAGGTGCCGGGCGGCTTTGCCACCACGGCGCAGGCGTTCTGGGATGTTCTCGACCACAACGATCTGCGCGCGCGCATCGACGCGCGGCTGGCGGTGCTCGACGTGGCGGACGTGACGGCGCTTGCTGCGGCCGGCGCGGAGATTCGCGCCTGGATGGAGGCGGCCAGCCTGCCGCCGGCGCTGGAGGCCGGCCTGCGCGACGCGTATGCGGCGCTCGGCGACACAGTGTCGGTGGCGGTGCGCTCGTCGGCCACGGCCGAGGACCTGCCCGACGCCTCGTTTGCCGGCCAGCAGGAAACCTATCTGCACGTGCGCGGCGCCGATGCGCTGCTGCTGTACGTGAAAAAGGTGTTTGCCTCGCTCTACAACGACCGCGCGATTGCCTACCGGGTGCATCACGGCTTCGCCCATGCCGGCGTGGCCTTGACGAACGCGATGAACAGGGGATGGCCGTGGCGCGGATTGCTGGTGAACTCG
>DASVPF010000327.1:0-3468 GCA_036382965.1 Thiobacillus sp. | reverse complement strand
CCTGCTCCTGGAGGCGGGCCCGTTCCAGGGCGATCGAGGCGAGCTGGGCGAATCGGGCGGGAGATCCCGACCGAGCTCGTCTACCGCGCGCTGGCGGTGACGTTCCTCGGCGTCGTCGCGGTCTTCGTCGCCGCCCAACCTACCGACGCCAAGCCAAGCGAAAAGTTGGCGGGCGATCCCAGGATGCGCAAGGCGGTGCATGATGCCGCCGCCTACATCCGCAGCCTCGCCGAACTGCGCGGGCGCAATGCGGACTGGGCCGAGCGGGCGGTGCGCGAAGCGGTGAGCCTGTCGGCGAGCGAAGCGCTGGCGCTGAACGTGATCGACCTCGTCGCCGTCGATCTCGGTGACCTGCTGCGGCAACTGCATGGCCGCGCGGTCAAGGTCGACAACCGGACGCTCACGCTCGATACCCGGGCCGCCACCATCGAGCGGGTGATGCCCGACTGGCGCAACCGCCTGCTGGCGGTCATCGGCGACCCCAGCATCGCCTACATCCTGATGCTGCTGGGCATCTATGGCCTGATCTACGAATTCGCCAATCCCGGCATGCTGCTCCCCGGCGTCGCCGGCGGTATCTGCCTGCTGCTCGGGCTGTTCGCATTGCAGGTCATGCCGATCAGTTATGCCGGATTGGCGCTGATGCTGCTGGGCATTGTCCTGATGATCTCGGAAGCCTTCGTGCCCAGCTTCGGCGCACTCGGGTTGGGCGGCGTCACCGCCTTCGTCATCGGCTCGGTGATGCTGATCGACACCGACCTGCCCGGCTACGGCCTGCCCTGGGCTTTGATCGTCCCCGTCGCCGTCGTCAGCGCGCTGTTCAGCTTCTTCGTCGGCAGCCTGGCGCTGCGCGCGCGCCGGCGGCCGGTGGTGACCGGCGCCGAGGAGATGGTCGGCGCCACGGGCGTTACCCTGGAAGATATCGAACACGAAGGCTGGGCGCGCGTGCACAGCGAGCGCTGGCGCGTGCGCAGCCCGGTGCCGATCCCGCGCGGCAGCCCGATCCGGGTGCGCACGCGGCACGACCTGATACTCGACGTGGAACCCTGGCAAGGAGAATGATCATGTTCCCATTCGGCGGTTTGACTTTGGTGCTGCTCGTCGTCATGCTGCTGGCTTCCAGCCTGCGCATCCTGCGCGAGTATGAACGCGGCGTCGTATTCCAGCTCGGACGCTTCTGGAAGGTGAAGGGGCCGGGGCTGGTGATCATCATTCCCGGCATCCAGCAGATGGTGCGGGTCGACCTGCGCACCGTGGTGTTCGATGTGCCGAGCCAGGACGTGATCTCGCGCGACAACGTTTCGGTGAAAGTGAACGCGGTGGTGTACTTCCGCGTCATCGATCCGGCCAAGTCGATCCTGCAGGTGGAGGACTTCCTGGTTGCCACCAGCCAGCTCGCGCAGACCACGCTACGCGCCGTGCTGGGCAAGCACGAGCTCGACGAGATGCTGGCCGAACGCGAACGCCTCAATCAGGACATCCAGCAACTGCTCGACAGCCAGACCGACGCTTGGGGCATCAAGGTATCCAATGTCGAGATCAAGCACGTCGACATCAACGAATCGATGGTGCGGGCGATCGCCAAACAGGCCGAGGCCGAACGCGAGCGGCGCGCGAAGGTGATCCATGCCGAAGGCGAATTGCAGGCCTCGGAAAAACTGCTCGCCGCGGCCGAAATTCTCGCCGCCAAACCCCAGGCCATGCAGTTGCGCTACCTGCAGACACTCGCCAACATCGCCGGCGACAAGACCAACACCATCGTCTTCCCGATGCCGGGCGAAATGATGAACCTGATGATGCGCAATACGAAACCCGGCGAATAACGGCAAGCACCCCAACCGAACCCACACACTCCAGGCTTGCGGGTGGCAAGCGGGCCTGCATCACGGTATGCTCACCCCAATTCCCAAGTTGTTCGGGGAACCTGTGCCGGCAAGATCGCCTCTATGCAGGCACATTGTTTTGAATTCACACAAGGAGTCCTGATGAATCCGCAAGTCACCACCATCGACCGCAGCCAGTCTGCGGCACTGTCGACCAACAAGGTCGTCAAGAACACCTACATGCTGCTGTCGATGACGCTGGCGTTTTCCGCGCTCACCGCCGGCACGGCGATGGCGCTCCACCTGCCGCACCCCGGCCTCATCCTCACCCTGGTCGGCTACTACGGCCTGCTGTTTCTGACGACGAAGTTCCGTGACAGCGGGCTTGGCATCGCCTTCGTGTTCGGCCTCACCGGTTTCATGGGCTACACGCTCGGCCCGATCCTCAACGCCTACCTCGCGCTGCCCAACGGCGCGCAGGTGGTGATGATGGCGATGGGTGGCACCGCCGCGATCTTTCTCGGCCTGTCGGCCTACGTGATGACCACACGCAAGGATTTCAGCTTCATGGGCGGCTTCCTCACGGTCGGCATCCTGGTCGCCTTCCTCGCCGGCCTCGGCGCGATGTTCTTCCACATGCCCGGCCTGTCGCTGGCTGTGTCGGCGATGTTCGTGCTGCTGATGTCCGGCCTCATCCTGTTTGAAACCAGCAACATCATCCACGGCGGCGAGACCAACTACATCATGGCGACGGTTACGCTGTACGTGACGATCTTCAACCTCTTCACCAGCCTGCTGCAGTTGCTGGGCTTTGCCAGCGGCGACGATTGAGCGTGAACCGCCTGCCCGAAACGGCACCGAATGCGGTGCCGTTTTTCATTGACACCCACTGCCATCTCGACGCCGCCGAATTCGATGCCGACCGCGATGCGGTGTACGCCGCCGCGATCGCCGGCGGCGTCGACACGCTGGTGGTTCCCGCCGTCAGCCGCGATACCTTCGGCGCGGTGGCCGCCACCTGCGCGCGCTATCCCGGCTGCCTGCCGGCGTGGGGGATGCACCCGATGGTTATCGACGTGCACCGCCCCGAACACCTCGCCGAGCTGCGCGCGCAGATCGAGGCGCAGCATCCGATCGCCATCGGCGAAATCGGGCTCGACCTGTTTGTCGACCTCGACTACGCCACCCAGGAATTCTTCTACGTCGAGCAGCTGAAAATCGCGCGCGACCACGACCTGCCGGTGCTGCTGCACTGCCGCCGCGCCAACGATCCGATACTCAAGCACCTGCGCAAAATCGGGGTGCGCGGTGGTATCGCCCACGCCTTCAACGGCAGCCCGCAGCAGGCGGACGAATTCATCAAGCTGGGATTCAAACTGGGATTCGGCGGCGCCTTCACCTGGCCGCGCGCCAACAACCTGCGGCGGCTGGCGGTCGACCTGCCGCTTTCCGCCATCGTGCTGGAAACCGACAGCCCCGACATTCCGCCGCTGTGGATCGGCCGCGGCCGCAATGCGCCGGGCGAACTGCCGCGCATCGCGCAGACCCTGGCCGAGCTGCGCGGCCTCGACGTCGGCGCGGTGGCAGCCGCGACCACGCGCAACGCGCGTGAGGTGCTCGGCCTGGCTTAAAGCCGTCTTCAGTC
>DASVPF010000326.1:0-17246 GCA_036382965.1 Thiobacillus sp. | reverse complement strand
GATGTCGGTCAGCACGCCGAAGCCTTCGGTCTTGAGTGCGGCGGTGACCTTGTCGACGGCTGCGTCGAAGGGGCCGCCGATCTGGGTGTCGAATCCGTATTCGCTCATGGTGTTGTTCCTGGTTGGGGTGATTTCGATGGCGGCATTTTACCCGCTCTACCGCAACGGAGACGGTTCCAGCGACTGCTGCTCCATCTTCGACCACAGGGCGTACACCTCGTCGGACCACAGCGACTTGATGTAGGCGACCACGTCCTGCATCTCCTTCTCGGAAAGCTTGCCTTTCCACGCCGGCATCTTGCCCTGTCCCGGCGGGCTGCCGTCGCGGATCACCTGCAACAGCACCGCGGTGGGGTGATGCCAGGCGTGGGCGCTGTCGTCCAGCGGCGGCGACGGATAGTAACCGTCGGCGTCGCGGATGCGCCAGTCGCCTGGCTGGCCGCGGCCGCCGACGCCATGACATTCCATGCAGGCCTTTTCATAGACGGCTTTGCCGCGCGCCACCTGCGCGGGGTCGAGTTTGCGCTCGAGCGGGGTCGCGCTGCCGCCGCCCCGGCTCATCCCGGCCGAAGGCATCTTGTCGCAACCGGCCAGTCCCAGGCCGACGACCAGGGTCGCGAAGATTTTCCATTTCATCGTCGTCATGGGTTTTTCTTTCTGGAGGGAAACAGAAAAGAGGCACGCGTCGCGTTTAAGTTCCGCCCGCTTCGCCGTTCGGCAGCACCCCATCCAGCAGACGCCGCATGTTGCGCCAGTGCGAACCTTCCCAGTACACGCGCCCGCACACATCGCAGGTGGAAAAGTGCTCGTAGAGGTCCTTCACCCTGGGCGGCAGGCGATCGAGCACGCGGGCCTTGTCGACGGGATGCAGCGGCGCGTTGCAGTGCAGGCACAGGGTGAACGGCCGTGCGCTGCGCGCGAGATCGAGCCGTTCGACGACCTCGCGCAGCTGGTCCTCCGATTTCAGCGCGTGCACATAGCAGCCGTGCGTCACTGCGCGCCGCTTCAGCAACTCGCGGTCGCGCGTCAGCACGATGCGGTTGTCGGTCTCGCAGATCGCCACGATGGCGTCGTCGTGAAAATGGTTGTCGTACAGCGTGTCGAAGCCCAGCATGCGCAGCATGTGCGCCAGCCCGCCGAGGTGCGCGTCGGCGACGAAGCGCGTCTCGCGCAAGGGATGCGCGCGCACCCGCAATAGCGGCGTCACGTCCAGCGCCTCGAAGCGCGGATACACCACCACCCGGTCGCCGTCCTCGATCTGCCGGCTGAAGTCGGCCGATTCGCCGTTCACCAGGATCAGCTCGACCTCGGTGTGCGGCACCCCCAGCGCCTCGATCATGTGCTTGGTGGTCGCCGCCCGCGCGCACGGCACGGTGAATTCCTGCTTGCGCCGATCCGGCGCCAGGAAGTCGTTCAGTTCTTCATAGAAACGAAAGGTCGCGGCAACCATGCCTCATGATGCATCGCACGCTTGCCACGCACAACCGGCGCGGGCGTGCCATTGGGAGCATTGAGTAATTAAGTTCATTGGAGGAGCGTAGCGACGTGGCAATCCAGGCTTGGGCGATTAATCAATGTGCTGGATTGCCGCGCTACGCAATGACAAGAATGAGGATTTGTTCATGGCAGCCGTCCTGAGCAAACCAAAAGACTCACGCTCCGGCAAAACGGAAGGGCTTACGCTTAGCCCACCAATTCAATCAGCCCGCGAAAAGCCGCAGCCACGGCGCGCGAGCGGATTTCCTCGCGGTCGCCGTCGAGGCGGCAGGTGGACGACATGCGCGTGCCGTCGGCCAGCGCCCAGCCGTAGCAAACCAGGCCGACGGGCTTGTTCGGGGTGCCGCCGCCGGGGCCGGCGATGCCGGTGATGGCAAGCGCGGCCTGGGCGTGGCTGTGGGCCAGTGCGCCGGCGGCCATCGCCACCGCCGTTTCCTCGGAAACGGCGCCGTGGCTGGCCATAAGCTCCTCGGGCACGCCGAGCATTTCGATTTTGGCGGCGTTGGCATAGGTGATGAAGCCGCGCTCGTACCAGTGCGAGCTGCCGGCGATCGCCGTGATCAGTTGCCCGGCCCAGCCGCCGGTGCAGGATTCGGCGGTGGCGAGCATCCAGCCGCGCGCCAGCAGCTTGTCGCCGAGTTCGCGGGCGAGCTGGTTCAGTTCTTCGTTGCTCACACGAGCCATTGCAGTCCCTTGATCGAAGCGATGGCGTAGCCTGCTGCCAGAAGATCGTCGAACATCACGCCGAAGCCATTTTTGAGACGGCGATCGACGAGCCGGATCGGCCAGGGTTTCAGGATATCGAACAGGCGGAACAGTGCAAACGCCAGCGCAATCCACAGCCAGCCTGGCGGGGTGAATAGAAGAACCAGCGCATAGGCGACGATCTCGTCCCACACCATGCTGCCGTGGTCGGCGACGCCGAGCGCGCGGCCGGTGCGGCCGCAGGCCCAGATACCGAACAGGAAGGCGGCAACGACGAGCACGAGCCGGTTCGCCAGGTCGGGCGCGGCGGCTTCGATCAGCCAGAACAGCGGCAGACCGAGCAGGGTGCCGACGGTGCCGGGCGCCTTGGGGGCGAGCCCGCTGCCGAAGCCGAAGGCGACGAGGTGCGCGGGGTGCTGAAGGAGGAAGCGGAGGTTTACCCTCTCCCCAGCCCCTCCCCCGCCTGGGGGGGAGGGGCTATTCGGCGAAGTGGTCATAACCGGTGTGCGCAAAAGGAATCGGCTGGCCGTCGGCGTCGACGACCATGAGGCCGGATTCGGCGGTGATGCGGCCGATGCGTGTCACCGCCACGCCTGCGGATTCTGCAGCAGCCAGCACCGCGTCGCGCTTGGCGGTGGGTACGGTGAAGCAGAGCTCGTAGTCGTCGCCGCCCGCCAGCACGCAGTCGCGTGCGACGGCTTCATGCAGGTAGGCCTGCACCACCGGCAGCGTCGGCAGCACGGCGAATTCGAGGGCGGCGCCGGCGTGCGAGCGTTCCAGAATGTGGCCCAGGTCGGCCAAGAGGCCATCCGAAATGTCGATCGCGCTGGTTGCGATGCCGCGCAGCGCAATGCCGAGTTCCACCCGTGGCGTCGGCAGATAGAGTGCGGGCAATACCTTGGCAGCGTCGATCTGCTCCATGAACAGGCGCCCCTGGCGGTAGGCCAGCGCCATTGCCGCCGAACCGATCATGCCGGAAACCCAGACGTCGTCGCCGGCCTGCGCGCCGTCGCGGCGCAGCGCCTGCCCCGGCGGCACTTCGCCGATGACCGTGATGCTGATCGTGAGCGCGCCGCGCGTGGTGTCGCCGCCGACCAGTTCGATGCCATGCTGGTCAGCCATGCGGAAAAAGCCGCGCGCGAATGCGGTGAGCCAGGCGTCGTTCGCTTCCGGCAGCGCGATGGATAAGGTCGTCCAGCGCGGCGTTGCGCCCATCGCGGCGAGGTCGGACAGGTTCGCCGCCAGCGACTTGTGGCCGATGCCGGCAGGGCTGTCCTGCGGCGAGAAATGGCGGCCTTCGAGCAGCATGTCGGACGACACCGCGAGCTGCATCCCCGGCGTCGGCGCCAGCAGCGCGCAGTCGTCGCCCACGCCCAGCACCGCGCCGGGCGTGGCGCGGGTGAAGTAACGGGCGATGAGGTCGAATTCGGAAGACATTAAAACCACTCACCACAGAGGCACAGAGAACCCCCATAAACCCGAGTGAGCGAATGTATGCAGTCGGGTTTGCGCATTTCTCCGTGTCTCTGTGCCTCTGTGGTGAAGGTTTTTTTAGTTTCCGCGCGACTGTTTCGCATGCTCGATCTCCACCGCGCGCACCTCCTGCGCCAGCTTGTCGAGCACGCCGTTGATGTACTTGTGGCCGTCGGTGCCACCAAACTTCTTGGCGAGTTCGACGCCTTCGTTGATGGCGACGCGCCACGGCACGTCGGGGCAGTGCAGCAGTTCGTACGCGCCGATGAGCAGGATGCCGCGCTCAATGGGCGAGAGCTCGGCGAGCGGGCGGTCGAGTAGCGGCGCGATCCGCGAGTTCAGCGCGTCCTCCTCTTTCAGCACGCCGTACAGCAGGGTGCGGAAATAGTCCTCGTCGGCGCGTTTGAACTGTTCGTCTTCCTTGAGATTGGCGGCGATGAGCGTCACGTCGGTGCCGCCGACCAGCCAGCCGTACACGCCTTGCAGGGTGAACTCGCGGGCGCTTTTGCGGGAACCGGCCATGTCAGAGACGCTTCAAGAGGTTGGCCATTTCGACCGCCACGCGCGCGGCGTCGCGGCCTTTTTCGTGCATGCGCGCGTGGCCTTGTTCTTCGGTGTCGACGGTGAGGATGGCGTTGGCGATCGGCACGCCGGTTTCCAGCTGCACGTCGAGGATGCCGCGCGAGGATTCATTCGACACCACTTCGAAGTGGTAGGTGTCACCGCGCACCACGGCGCCGATGGCGACCAGCGCGTCGTACTTGCCGGACTGCGCCATCTTCTGCAGCGCCAGCGGATGCTCCAGCGCGCCGGGGACGTCGACCAGCAGCACGTCGTCCTTGGCGACGCCGAGCCGGGCCAGCTCGATTTCGCAGGCCGACAGCAGGCCTTCGCAGATGTCCTTGTTGAAGCGGCTCATGACGATGCCGATTTTGAGCCCGGTGCCCTGATAGACGGGGTCGAGTTCGGAAATGTCGCTGGAGGTTCCCATGAGGTGTCCTTGTAAATTGTGTGACAGGCTCGAATCGGTTCGGGTTCAGGCTTTTTCGGAATAGCCGGTGACTTCCAGCCCGAAGCCGTCCATCGCGGGCATCTTGCGCGGGCTGGCCAGCAGCTTCATCTTGACAACGCCGAGGTCGCGCAGGATTTGCGCGCCGATGCCGTAGTCGCGCAGGTCGACCTTGCGGTTGGCAGCGGGGACGGGGTTGATGCGAGCAAGCAGCGCGTCGGCCGTCTCCGGGCGATGCAATAAAACCAGCACGCCGGACTGCGATTCGGCGATGCGCTCCATCGCGCCGAGGATGGGCCAGGAATGGCCGCCGCCGGTGACGTCGAGAAAGTCCATCACCGAGAGCGGCTCATGCACGCGTACCAGGGTTTCGCGGTCGGCGTGGATTTCGCCCTTGACCAGCGCCAGATGGGTTTCGCGGGCGCTGGTATCGCGGTAGGCGACCAGGCGGAACGCGCCGTATACGGTCTGGATCAGGCGGTCGGCGGCGCGCTCGACCAGGCTTTCGGTCTGGTTGCGGTAATGGATGAGGTCGGCGATGGCGCCGATTTTCAGGCCGTGTTCCTGTGCGAACGGAACCAGATCCGGCAGGCGCGCCATGGTGCCGTCGTCCTTGAGAATTTCGCAGATGACCGAAGCCGGTTCCAGTCCAGCCAGCCCTGCCAGGTCGCAGCCGGCCTCGGTGTGGCCCGCGCGCACCAGCACGCCGCCGGGTTGCGCGCGCAGCGGAAAGATGTGGCCGGGCTGGATGATGTCGGTGGGCCTGGCGTCCTTCTTCACCGCCGCCTGGATGGTGACCGCGCGGTCGGCCGCCGAAATGCCGGTGGTCACGCCCTCGGCCGCCTCGATCGAGACGGTGAACGCAGTGCCGTGCGGCGTCTGGTTGTCGGAGACCATCTGCTTCAGGCCGAGCTGGCGGCAGCGCGCGTCGGTCAGCGTCAGGCAGATCAGGCCACGGCCGTACTTGGCCATGAAGTTGATCGCGTCGGGCGTGACGTGTTCGGCCGCCATCACCAGGTCGCCCTCGTTTTCGCGGTCTTCCTCGTCGACCAGCACGACCATGCGGCCGGCCTTGAGTTCTTCGATGATTTCAAGGGTGGGGGCGAGGCTCATCAGTCTTTGTCCGTAGTGTTTACAAATTGCATCATGCGCTCGACGTAGCGCGCGATCATGTCGACTTCCAGGTTGACGCGGCTGCCGGCTTGCAGATGCTTCAACGTGGTCATCTCCAGCGTATGCGGGATCAGGTTCAGCGCAAAGCGCGCACCGTCCACCGTGTTCACCGTCAGCGACACGCCGTTCACCGTGATCGACCCCTTGCGGATGAGGTAGCGCGCAAGCTCGACCGGCGCGTCGATCTCCAGCAGATGCGATTCGCCCACCGTCACGAAGCTGTGCACCGTGCCGACGCCGTCGACGTGGCCGGAGACCAGATGGCCGCCGAGGCGGTCGGCCAGGCGCAGCGCCTTTTCCAGGTTGACTTCGGCGCCCGGGAGGAAGCCGGCGGTGACGCGCAGGGTTTCGGCGGAGACGTCGACGCTGAAGCTGTCGGGCGTGAGCGCCACGGCGGTCAGGCAGACGCCGTTGACCGCGATGCTGTCGCCGACGGCCACGTCGGAAAAATCCAGTCCGCCACCCGCGATGATCATGCGCGCATCGGCGCCGCGTGCGTCGTATTCGTGGATGCGGCCGATGGATTGAATGATGCCGGTGAACATGCGGAATGGAATAGAGGCCAGCCAGTAAGACCCGGCATTGTAGGCGTTTAGGCGGGGTGGGTGAACCCTGTGAGCGCGAGGCGAGCTGCCGGATGCCAATATCAAGATAAGCGGGTCTTCAAGTTGCTATAATGCACTCTTTTGGAATGTTTGAAAGACCGGCATGCCTACGCCCCCCTCATTTGCCATTCGTGGCCGTGTCCTGCTGCCCATCGTCCAGGGCGGCATGGGCGTGGGCGTGTCTGCGCACCGGCTGGCAGGCACCGTGGCGCGTGCGGGCGCAATGGGCACGATTGCGAGCATCGACCTGCGGCACCATCACGCCGACCTGACCGGACAGGCGAAGCACTGCCGCGACAAGGACGAACTCAACCGTTTGAATTTGATTGCGCTCGACCGCGAGATCAAGGCCGCGCTCGAGCTCGCGGCGGGCCAGGGCCTGGTCGCGGTGAACGTGATGAAGGCGGTGGACGCGCACCCGGACTACGTACGGCAGGCCTGCGCTTCCGGCGCGCAGGCCATCGTGATGGGGGCGGGGCTGCCGCTCGATCTGGCGGACCTCGCCGACGGCTATCCCGACGTCGCGCTGATCCCGATCCTGTCGGACGCGCGCGGCGTCGCCATCGTGCTGAAGAAATGGGCGCGCCTGAAAAAATCCGGGGGCGGCGGCCGGTTGCCGGACGCCATCGTGATCGAGCACCCGCTGTACGCAGGCGGCCACCTCGGCGCGCCGAACCCGTCCGAACTCGGGCACGCGCGATTCGATATCGCCGAAGTGCTGCCCGGCGTCTTCGAGCTGTTCGACGACATGGGCATTGCGCGCGGACAGATCCCGATCATCGTCGGCGGCGGCATCAACAGCCACGAAAAACTGCTGGCCGCGCTGGCGCTGGGCGCCTCCGCCGTTCAGCTCGGCACGCCGTTCGCCGTGACCGAGGAAGGCGACGCCCACCCCAACTTCAAGCGCGTGCTGGCCGAGGCGAAGCCCGAGGACATCGTCACCTTCATGAGCGTCGCCGGGCTGCCCGCGCGCGCGGTGAAAACCCCGTGGCTCGCCAATTACCTCAAGCGCGAAACCAAATTGCAGTCCGTGGCCAAGGCCGACCCCAACCGCTGCGCCATCGGCCTGCATTGCCTGACGCAATGCGGCCTGCGCGACGGCCTCGAGAAGGCCGGGCAGTTCTGCATCGATTCGCAACTGGTCGCCGCGTTGAAGGGCGACGTCAACAAGGGGCTGTTCTTCCGCGGCTCGGAGTCCCTGCCGTTCGGCAGCGAGATCCGCACGGTGCGCGAGCTGATCGACTATCTGCTCAGCGGCGTGAAGCCGGAGCCGGGGGCCGCGGCGGCGTGAGCATTCTCAGCGGCCGCGTGCATACCTTCGGCCGCGCCATGCTGGCGCGGCATGGCGAGCGGGTGCACAAGATCGCGCTCGACGCCGGCTTCACCTGTCCCAACCGCGACGGCAGCAAAGGCATCGGCGGCTGCAGCTTCTGCAACAACAAATCCTTCGCCCCCGGCGCGCGCGACCCGGCGCCGCTCGCCGCGCAATTCGAGCGCGCGCGCGGACGCATCGGCAAACGCACCGGCGCGCGCCGCTTCATCGCCTATTTCCAGGCCTATACCAACACCTACGCCCACGTCGACGAACTGCGCGCGCTCTACGACGCCGCGCTGGCAGCGCCCGACATAATGGGGCTGGCGATCGGCACGCGCCCCGACTGCGTGCCGCCGCCGGTGCTCGATCTCTTGGCCGAGTATCAGCAACGCGGCCACGAGGTATGGCTGGAGTTGGGCCTGCAATCGTCCTTCGACGCCACCCTGGCGCGCGTCAACCGCGGCCACGGCTTCGCCGAATACGTGGACGCGACGCGGGCGGCGCGGGCGCGCGCCATTCCGGTGTGCTGCCACCTCATCGTCGGCCTGCCGGGCGAGGATGTCTCGCACAGCCACGCCAGCCTCGACCGCGTGCTCGAGGTGGGCGTGGATGGTCTGAAACTGCATCCGCTGCACGTGGTGAAGCACACCCGGCTCGCGATCGAATGGAGGCGCGGCGACTACGCGCCGCTGGCCGAGGCGGACTATGTCAACATCGCCGCCGACCTGATCGAGCGCACGCCGTGGGACGTGGTGTTCCATCGCGTCACCGGCACCGCCGCCCCTGACATCCTGCTGGCGCCCGCGTGGTGTTCGAAGAAGTGGGACGTGCTGAACGGCATCGCCGCGGAACTGGAACGGCGCGACAGCCGGCAGGGCGCGCGTTCAGGCCAGGCATGGAAGGAAGAAAAACGTGTCGCCTGATCTGATCTGCCCGGCGGGCAGCCTGGTGTCCTTGAAGGCTGCCATCGACAACGGCGCCGACGCGGTCTACATGGGCTTTCGCGACAACACCAACGCGCGCGCCTTCCCCGGCCTCAATTTCGACGACGCACAGGCCGCCGAGGGCCTGCGCTACGCGCACGATCGCGGCCGCAAGGTCCTGCTCGCACTCAACACCTATCCGCAATCCGACAGCTGGAGCCGCTGGCCCGGCGCGGTCGACCGCGCGGTGAAGCTCGGCATGGACGCGGTGATCCTCGCCGACGCCGGACTGATGCGCTACGCGGTCAGGCAGCATCCGCAGCTCAGGCTGCATTTGTCGGTGCAGGGATCGGCCACCAGCTACTAGGCGGTGAACTTCTACCGCGAGCACTTCGACCTCCAGCGCGCTGTGCTGCCGCGCGTGCTGTCGCTGCCGCAGGTGGAAAACGTCGTGACACACACCGCCGTTGAGATCGAGCTGTTCGGCTTCGGCGGCCTCTGCGTGATGGTCGAGGGGCGCTGCCTGCTGTCGTCGTACTGCACCGGCGAGTCGCCCAATTCGGCCGGCGTGTGCTCGCCGGCGAAGGCGGTGCAGTGGATCGACACCCCGGCGGGGCTGGAGTCGCGCCTCAACGGCGTACTGCTCGACTGTTATGGCAAGGGCGAAAAAGCCGGCTACCCGACGCTGTGCAAGGGCCGCTTCGAAGTCGGCGGCGAGACGTATTATGCGATCGAGGAACCGACCAGTCTCAACACCCTCGACCTGTTGCCCGAGATGCTGAAGATGGGGATCGCCGCGATCAAGATCGAGGGCCGCCAGCGCAGCCCGGCCTACGTTGCGCAGGTGACCAAAGTGTGGCGCGCCGCCATCGACGCGGTGAAGAAAAACGCCGACACCTTCAAGCCCACGCCTGCCTGGCAGGCCGAACTCAACAAGCTGTCGGAAGGGCAGAGCCACACGCTTGGCGCCTACCATCGGCCATGGAAATGATTCCAGGCCGAATTCAAACGAATACGGCGTTGTCGGGGCTTGCCGTACTAGTCGTACTGTCTGCGCCCCTCCGCCTTGTCTTCATTCGAATTCAACCTGGAATGGGCTGCGCATGAATCTGAGTCTGGGTCCGCTGCTCTATTACTGGTCGCGCGACGACGTGCTGGCCTTCTACGGCGACGCCGCGAATTGGCCGGTGTCGCGCGTGTATCTGGGCGAGAGCGTATGCTCGCGCCGCCACCTGCTGCGCCTGCCCGACTGGCTGGCGCTGGCGCAGCAACTCGCCGCTGCGGGCAAGGAGGTGGTGCTCTCCACCCAGACGCTGATCGAGTCGGAATCCGATCTGAAGGCGCTGCGCCGGATCGTGGACGATGGCCGCTTCCGCGTCGAGGCCAACGAATGGGGCGCGGTGCGGCTGCTGTCCGCAGCGGGTGTGCCGTTCGTCGCCGGGCCCACGCTCAACGTCTACAACCACGAGACGCTCGCCGTGCTCGCCGGGCTCGGTGCGCAACGCTGGCTGCCGCCGGTGGAAATGTCGCACGCCGCGCTGGCCTCGCTGCTCGAACTGCTGCCTTCTGGCATGGACACCGAAGTGTTCGCCTACGGCCGGCTGCCGCTGGCGTATTCCGCGCGCTGCTTCACCGCGCGCCATTACAACCTGCCCAAGGACGACTGCCAGTTCCGCTGTCTCGACCACCCGGACGGGCTGCCGCTGTCCACCCGCGAGGGTGATCCCTTCCTCACCCTCAACGGCATCCAGACCCAGTCGGCTGGCGTCTACAATCTGATCGGCGAACTGCCCGCCCTGCGCGAACTCAACATCGCCAGCCTGCGCCTGTCGCCGCAGTCGCGCCACATGGGGCGCGTGGTCGACGCCTTCCACGCCGCATTGGCGGGCGAGGCGAATGTCGCCAACGCACTGGCGCGCGTCATGCCGGGCCCGGCGGTCGACGGGTACTGGCATGGCCGCGCGGGGCTCGACCGTATTGAACGTCATGCCTGATATGTTGATCACGCGCAGACTGGAATTCGACGCCGGTCATCGCATCCCCAACCACGCCAGCCAGTGCCGCCACCTGCACGGCCATCGCTACGCGATCGAAATCACCCTCGCGGGCGAGATCGTGCGCACCGAGGGCGCGGCGGAAACGGGCATGGTGATGGATTTTTCTGAGGTGAAGAACATTGCCAAGGCCGTGCTGGTCGATGCGTGGGATCACGCCTTCCTGGTCTACCGGGGCGACCGTGCCGTGATGGAATTCCTGGCGTCGCTGCCCGGCCACAAGACCGTCGTGCTGCCGGTGGTGCCCACCGCGGAAAATCTTGCAGACGAAGCGTTCCGCCTCCTCGACGCCGCCTACGTCGACACTTACGGCAACCAGCTCAGGTTGCAGCAGGTGCGGCTTTTTGAGACCCCCAACAACTGGGCCGACGCCGTGCGCGAGCCCATGCAGGAGCCATCGTGTTGAACCTTGCCTTGCCGTCGTCCCTGAGCACCCTGATTGCCCGGCTTCCGGCCACGCCGCCCAGCCTGGCGTTCTCGATGGCGGCCAACCGCCTGCTGTGGCCCGCGTTGAAGACGCTCGACTGGCAAGCGCTGGTCGGCCGGCGTTACGCCATCCGCGTCAAGGATCTCGGGCTCAGTCTGCGTTTCACCGTCACGCCGCGCGGATTCGTGCCGGACAGCGGCGCTCCCGACCTCACCGTCAGCGCCACCGCGCGCGACTTCCTGTTGCTGCTCGCGCGCCGCGAAGATCCCGACACGCTCTTCTTCAGCCGCCGCCTGGTGAGCGAAGGCGACACCGAACTCGGCCTCATCGTCAAGAATCTGCTTGATGCCCTCGACCCCGAAGCCATTCTGCGCCGGCTGCCCGCACCGCTGGCGCGCATGGCGCAGCGCTGGATGGCGTCCTAGAAGAAACCGCTGCGTCGCGATGTTGTCCCTGCGCTTAATATGATTCCTGTATTCGATTGATCGGGGAGTGCGCCGTGCAAGCGCTGTTTGTTCACGGAATGGGCCGCTCGCCGCTGTCGGGATGGCGGCTGCTGCTGCGGCTCCGGGCCGGGGGCATCGCAACCCACGCCTTCGGCTACGTCACCCCGTTGCAGAATTTCGCTGCGATCCGCGAACGGCTGGTTGCAAGGATCGCCGTCCTCGCCGCCCGCGGAGACTATGTTCTGATCGGGCATTCCCTGGGCGGCGTCCAGCTACGCGCGGCCGCGGCCTCGCTGCCGGCGGAGACCCGGCCGCCGCGCCGGATTTTTCTGCTGGGGTCGCCGCTCAGGCCCGCGCGCATGGCCTGCAAGCTTCAGCGCAACTGGATCTACCGCCTGCTGGCGGGCGATTGCGGACAGCTGCTGGCGTCGCACGCCCGAATGGCGCAAATCGAACCGGGCGCGATTCCTGTCACCGGCATCCTCGGCATTGCAGGTTGGCAGGGCCGGCTGAGCCCGTTCCGGGACGAGACGAACGACGGCATCGTGGCGGTCTCCGAGGCGAGCGCGGAATGGCTCGCCGAAGAAATTCACCTGCCCGTCCTGCATACCTACATGCCGTCGAACCGCCACGTTGCCCGGCTCATCCTGGAGCGGATCGCGCCCTAGGGAGGCGCTGATTTATTCATGTTTTGTCATTGCGAGCGCAGCGAAGCAATCCAGAATGCCAGCGGATTAACGGCCACTGGATCGCCACGTCGCTACGCTCCTCGCGATGACCGAATAAATCAGTGCTTCCCTAGACTCGCTCAGCGATACCAGAGAATCTGGCGCGCTTCGATCGGCACCCGTGCGCCTTCGAAAGCCGGAACGATGCGCGGCGTGTATGCGTCCGCCGCCAGGATTTTGGGGATGCGGATGCTGTAGGTGTAGCCGTTGACGGCGCCGCTCAGGGGATCGCCGCGCTGCATGCGGTGGCATTCTGCCTTGCCTTCGCCCTCGCCGGGCGGCATGGCGTAGAGTTCGACGGCGATGAACTCGGCGGCGATGTCGCCGAGATAGACCGCGACGCTGAATTGCCATGCGCCGGTTTCCTCGCCGACATGCAGGTCGCCGAAGCGTATGTGACTCCAGTGCTTGTCGACGACGTCCTGCCAGTCGCACAGGCGCTCGTTCCAGGCCGGGTCCTGGCGCAGGGCATAGTGCCCGGCGGCGGGCAGGTAGAGGTACTCCAGGTATTCGCGCAGCATGCGGTTGCTGCTGAAGCGCGGGGTGAGGGCGCCCATGCTCGCCCGCATCCGGGCGACCCAGCCGCGCGGACAGCCCTGGGCATCGCGGTCGCGGTAGAAGAGCGGAATGACGTCCTGTTCCAGCAGGCGATAGAGCTCCGTCGCTTCCGCCTCGTCCCAGGCGGGATCGTTGTCGTGTTCCAGGCCGTCGCCCAGTGCCCAACCCAGTTCGGGGGTATAGGCTTCCGCCCACCAGCCGTCGAGTTCCGACAGGTTGAGTCCGCCGTTGACCAGGGTTTTCATGCCGCTGGTGCCGCAGGCTTCCCAGGGGCGGCGCGGCGTGTTGAGCCACAGGTCCACGCCCTGCACCAGCTGTTCCGCGATCAGCATGTCGTAGTCGGCCAGAAACACCACGTGCTCGGCCAGTTCCGGGCGGCTGTCGATGAACTCGTTCCACTGGCGAATGATCGCCTTGCCGGTCTCGTCCTTGGGGTGCGCCTTGCCGGCAATGATCAACTGCACCGGGTAGAGCGGGTGGGTCAGGATGCGGTACAGGCGTTCCGGGTCGGCGAGCAGCATGCCGGGGCGCTTGTAGGCGGTGATGCGGCGGGCGAAACCGAGCGTGAAGGTATTGGGATCGAGCGCGTAGCGCGCGCGCTCGATGCGCTCGGCCGGCGCGTTGACGGCGGCGAGCTGGCGCTGCAGATGGCTGCGGGCAAAACCGATCAGGCGCTGCCGGTTCTGGGTACGGATGTCCCACAGGGCCTGGTCGGAGACCTGGCACACCTGTTCCTCCAGATGTTCCAGATTACCCAGCCAGCGTGCCTTGCCGCAGGCGTCCGTCCAGATGCGGTCGGCTTCGGCCGAGTCCCAGGACGGCACGTGGACGCCGTTGGTGACGTGGATGACGGGCACTTCCTGCTGCGGCCAGTTCGGGAACAGGGGTTGAAACAGGCGGCGGCTCACGCTGCCATGCAGACGGCTGACCCCGTTGGCCAGAATGCTGCCGCGCAGCGCGAGATACGCCATCTTGAAGAGTTCGTTGGCGTCGTCCGGGTTCTCGCGGCCGAGCGCGAGGATCGCGTGGACGGGGATGCCGAGGTGCTGCTGGGCGCATTCCATATAGCGTTCCAGCAAGGCCGGGGCGAAGCGGTCGAAGCCGACGGCGACCGGCGTGTGGGTGGTGAAGACGTTGCCGGCGCGGGTGGCGTTGAGCGCGCAGCGAAAGCTGCTGCCGTGGTCGCGCATGTGGCTCCAGGCGCGGGCGAGGACGACGAAGGCGGCATGGCCTTCGTTGAGATGGCAGATTTCGGGCTGGATGCCCAGACGCTGCAACAGGGACCAGCCGCCGATGCCGAGGCAGATTTCCTGCTGCAGGCGCATTTCCGACCCGCCGCCGTAGAGCTCGGCGGTGATGCCGCGGTCGGCCGGGGTGTTGAGCGGATCGTTGCTGTCCAGCAGATAGAGACGCACGCGTCCGACCTGAACCTGCCAGACGCGCAGCAGGACGTTGCAGCCGGGAAAGGGGATTTCCACGCGCAGGCGTTTTCCCTGCTCGTCGTGCACCGGCCGGACCGGCAGCTGGGCCGGATCGTTGTAGGGAAAGAATTCCCGCTGGCCGCCATGCTCGTTCAGGCTCTGGCGGAAGTAGCCCTGCTGCCAGAGCAGGCCGATGCCGGTCATCGGCACGTCGAGATCGCTGGCGGTCTTGAGCAGGTCGCCGGCCAGGATGCCTAGGCCGCCGGAATAGAGAGGCAACGACTCGGACAGGCCGAACTCCATGCTGAAGTAGGCCACATGCGCCAGCGCCGGTTGCGGATACGCGGCCTGAAACCAGGTCGGGCTCGCCAGCCATTCCCTGCGCGCGTCGACAAAGCCTTGCACGCTGGCGACGAACGCCGCGTCCGCCGCCAGCGTGCGCAGTTTTTCCGCGGACACGTTCTGCAGAATCAGCCAGGGGTTGTGGGTCAGCGCCCACAGGTCGGGATCGATGCGTTCCCACAGGACGTCGGTGGCGTGACTCCACGACCAGCGCAGGTCCAGCGCAAGCTCGGCCAGCGCATCGAGTTCGTCGGGGAGGTCGGGCAACAGGGAGCGGTCTGCGCGGGTCATGCGTGTGCCTTGGTCAAGGTGTGCTGGAAAAAGGCAGATTCACGCGCGATGCGCAGCGGGCTTGCCACCTGCCCGCCAATACACGCCCAAGCCTTCCGCCTAACAGAGCAGGCCTTAATTGTAGCGTCACCCCCTGGCGACACACGCAGCAACCGCGCTATAAAAATCGCCCGCCATGATTGGAGAAACGTCGTGCGGCTGCCAGCAGATTGACCCACAGCAGCAGCGCAGACAGCGCCAGCACGCCGCCCGCCACCATGGCCAGTTGCGGCCGCGCGGCGGCAGCAACGAGCAGCGCGCAGGCGGCGAGGTGGAGCCGGAACTGCCCACGCATCGCGCGTTCCGCGATCATCTCCTTCATCGTGGGAATGCTGCCCGCGCGTGCCTGCAACTGCGCCTGCAGATGAAACCAGGCGAGGAAGGGCACGATCTTGTAGAGCATGCCGCTCACCACGCTGACTGCAAAACCGCCGACGAACAGCACGCCCAGCAGCAGCGGATACACGTCGCTGTCGGCCCAGGCCGGCCACAACCTGGCTGCGAGCCAGACCAGCGCGCAGGCGATCAGGCTCGCCATGCCGAGGCGCCAGTAATCGAGCGTGACGTCCGGCAGCTTTCTGCGTCGCCGCGCTTGCAGGCGTAGCGTGGCGAAGGCAAACAGCAGAATGCCGGCGGCAAGGCCGGCATCGGCGAGGGTGGCGATGACGGGCGGGAGCAGCGGCGCGGCGGCGTGGAGCAGCAGCAGCGCGAACAGCGTCCCGCCCAGCCAGCGGGCGAGCCGCGGCGGATAGGGCGGGGTGATCTGGAACATCGGCACGACCTGGTAGGCGACGCCGATCACCAGCAGCAGCACCCAGCCGAGCAGGCCAAAGGCGACGTGCGCGGCGATCGCGGCCTCGACCACAGGCGGGGTCCACCCGCCGGCGCGCAGCAGCGCAAGACTCAAGCCGAGCACGACAGTGACGCCCAGACACGCCACCGCGAGCCGAATCCCGGTGACGGTCACGCCGGCCACGGCGCGCACGAGACTGATTGCCGCGGCTGCGAGAAAGACCGCAAAACCACCGCCGAGCAGGACGAGGGCGAGACCGAACGCAGCCGGCTCTGCCGTCAGAAAGCCCGTCATCAAGGCGAGGGTTCCGATGGCGAGCGGCACGTGGCTGAGCCAGGCCACGAAGCGGAGCGCAGGCAGGGGCGACCCCGCCACCACCGGCAGCATCTGCATCAACGCGCCCAGCATCGCCATGGCCAGAAAGCCCAGCGTCAGCGCGTGGGTGAGGGCAAGCGCCTGCGGCGTCCAGCGCGAAGCCAGCGATTCCGGCGCCCATGCGATGAGGCCGGCGGCGGCAAGCAGGAACAGCGGCGCGGTGAGGAAAAACCGCAGCGGCAGCGAGAACGGCGGCGCCTGTTCGAAGGAGAGACCGGCTTGCTGGCTCATGGCTTGGACGCTTACGCGCGCTCGTCCGACGGACGGATCAGGATGACGTAGCTGCCGTCGGCTTCCATCCGCGTTTCGTGGCGATAGCCGCGTTCGGCGAGGAGGGCATAGAGCGGAAACGGTTCGCGATGCAGCAGCAGCCGGATCGACTGGCCGGGGCGCAGCAGGGCCAGCGTCTGCATGACCTTTTCCATCGGTTCCGGCGGTTCCAGCCCGCGCGCGTCGACGAGGATTTCGTTAATCGGTCTGGGCATACGATCTTTCACGGGCTTTAGCCCGTAGTAAAGTCGGTGTCCCCTTGTGGGGCATCACGTCTGCTCAAGGCGCAATGGCGCCCATGGCATGGATCACAGTATCGGCTTCGTCGCCCAGCACCTGATCGGACATGGGATAGAGCATGTTCTCTTCCTTCAGATTGTGTTGCTGCATCAGCATGTTGAGCGTTTCCGACAGGCCGAGATAGCGGCTCTGATTGCTCGCCGCCACGGTGCTTGCCATGTCCTGCAGCAGGCCGCGCATCTGCGCGTGTTCCATGCGCATCACCTGGGTTGGGCCCATGCGGTTGCCGGTGCGGGCCTCGAATGCGGGGAATAGCACGTCTTCCTCCATCGCCAGATGGTGGGCCATGGCCGCCCGGAAGCGTTCGAACAGGCTGCGCGCGCTGTCCCAGTTTTTTTGCGCCGCGGCGGTTTCGGCGGAGGCGAACAGATCGTCGCAGGCGCGGTGGTCGTTGCCGAGGAAATCCAGAATCGTGCTCATGCCAGGCCCCTATAAGATGATGAAAAAATACATGTTTAAGTATATCAGGACTTCCTAACCTGAAATTCTTCTTGACTGTGGC
>DASVPF010000325.1:0-2638 GCA_036382965.1 Thiobacillus sp. | reverse complement strand
GGCGGGATGTCTTCGATTACATCGAGATGTTCTACAACCCAAAACGCCGGCATGGCTATGCAAACCGGCTGTCTCCGGTAGAGTTCGAGAAGCAGTATTTCAACCGGCTCGAAAGTGTCTAGGAAAGCAGGGGCGATTCAGAATGCCGAAACCCTACTCCTAGAAACACTCGGCATAGCGATCTGCTGATTTCCAAAGTGCGGCCCAATCGTGGCGCTGTCGCGATCGTCGACTTTGACGACATCGATCTCAGCGTGAGCGGCGCATTCACGGTGCTGCGTGAAAAAGCAGACTCTAAATTCTCCAAGGAAACGCTGAAAGTCCTTTTGCGAACGCAGATGTACTGGGAGTGGTTGCTGAAATTCAATATCGGAACACATATCCTGTAATCCGCGACGATGATATTTTGAACTTGCCACTCCCCTATATCGACGTGACAATCCAGACGAAAATCGCAGCCCTGATGCAGCAAGGTCATGCGCACAAATCGGAAAGTGAGCGCCTGTTACAAGCTGCCAAGCGCGCAGTGGAAATCGCCATTGAGCAGGTCTGGCCTACTTGGCCGCGCAAACGCACTGAGTCTGGGTGGTCAGCCCTCCGCCACCACCGCCAGCACGGCCTCGCCGTAGGCTTCCAGCTTTTTCGTTCCCAGCCCCGATATCTCGCCCAGTTCCGTCAGCGTGGCAGGACGGCGCGCGGCGATCTCGCGCAGGGTGACGTCGTGCAGGATGACGTAGGCGGGCACGCCTTTCTCGTTGGCGGTTTCGCGGCGCCAAGCGCGCAGGGACAGGAACAACGGATCTTCGTCGTTGTGGACGCCTTCGCCGGAGCTAGGTGCGAAGCGCGATCTTTTGCTGCGCGCCGGGCGCACTTCGATGGCGCGCAGCATGACGGTTTCCTCGCTTTTCAATACCGGTGTGGCAGCCTGGGTGAGCTTGAGCGCACCGTAGGCGGTGTGATCGACTTCCAGTAATCCACGCACCACGAGCTGTCGCAGGACGGCACGCCAGACCTTGTCGGTTTGACTCGCGCCAACGCCGAACACGCTCAACTGGCTGTGGCCGAAGCGGTCGATTTTCTCGGTGGTCTTGCCGAGCAGCACGTCGATGACGTGGCCGGCGCCGAAACGCTGGCCGGTGCGATAAACCGCCGATAACAATTTTTGCGCGGCTTCGGTGCCGTCCCACAGCGTCGGCGGATTCAGGCACACGTCGCAGTTGCCGCAGGGCTGGCTGGCTTCGCCGAAGTAGCTCAGCAGCGCGACGCGGCGGCAACTCGCCGCCTCGCACAGGCCGACCAGGGCGTCGAGCTTGGCATGGCCGATGCGCTTGTGCGCGTCTTCGGCATCGCCCTCGTCGATGAAGCGACGCTGCGTGACGACGTCCTGCAGGCCCCACGCCATCCACGCCTCGGCCGGTTCGCCGTCGCGCCCGGCGCGGCCGGTTTCCTGGTAGTAGCCTTCGACCGAGCGCGGCAAGTCCAGGTGGGCGACGAAGCGCACGTCGGGCTTGTCGATGCCCATGCCGAACGCCAGGGTGGCGACCATGACGACGCCGTCCTCGCGCAGGAATTTTTCCTGGTGGCGACGGCGGGTCTCGTTGTCCATGCCGCCGTGGTAGGCCAACGCGGTGAGTCCGAACTGGGTCAGCCCGGCGGCGGTCTCTTCGACCTTCTTGCGCGTGCTGCAGTAGACGATCCCCGCCTCGCCTTTATGCTCGCCGAGGAAATCAAGCAGTTGCCGGCGCGGGTCGGATTTCTCGGAAATACGATAACGGATATTGGGGCGGTCGAAGCTGGCGACGAAGACGCGCGCGGAGCCAAGGTCGAGCCGGGCGAGGATTTCGGCGCGCGTCGCGGTGTCGGCCGTGGCGGTGAGCGCGATGCGCGGCACAGCGGGAAAACGTTCGTGCAGGGCCGACAGGCCGAGGTATTCCGGGCGGAAGTCGTGTCCCCATTGCGACACGCAGTGCGCTTCGTCGATGGCAAACAGCGCGACGTTCGCCTGTTCGAGCAGGCCCTGAAAGCGCGGCGTGAGCAGTCTTTCGGGCGCGACGTACAGCAGCTTCAGATTCCCGGCCACGAAGTCGCGTTCGACCTGCGCGGCCGCTGCGCCGTCGAGGCTGGAGTTCAGAAACGCCGCCGCGATGCCCAGTTCCTGCAAGGCAGCGACCTGGTCCTGCATCAACGCGATCAGCGGCGACACAACCACCGCGCAGCCCTCGCGCAACAGCGCCGGAATCTGGAAACACAGCGACTTGCCGCCGCCGGTCGGCATCAGCACCAGCGCGTCGCCGCCCGATGCGACGGTATCGACGATGGCCGCCTGCTCGCCGCGGAACGCGGGGTAGCCGAAAACGCGGTGGAGCAGGCTTAATGGAGTGTCGGACATGCTGGATTTGAATAAGGCGCTGGCGGCGCTGGGTTAATTCTGATTTTCCAGCTGGAAAATCAGTGTGTCACATCGGCTATAATTGTGTCACGTTTTGCCCGCTTGGAGGCTGCCATGAAAACCCTGACCATCCGCGAAGCCCGCGAAGGCCTGTCGCACCCCGACCAGATGTTCGCCGATAGCGACGAAGTGCTGGTAGTGTGCCGCGGCGAGCCGGTGGCGCGGCGCTCCATGATGATCTGGTTCTCG
>DASVPF010000324.1:0-3210 GCA_036382965.1 Thiobacillus sp. | reverse complement strand
TCGCCCGGCAGCGGGCCGTAGGCGCGCGGGTCGCGCTTCCATCTTGCAAAGTCGCGATGGGGCGGAGCGCCGTAGTCGGCTTCGAGGGCGCGCCAGATCGCGATGAAGGCGCGGTAGTCGGCCTGGTACTCGGGGTTGCGGCGCAGGAATTCCCACGCCCACTGGTCGCGTGTCAACGTGGTGCAGCAGGCATAAGCGTCGTGCCGGTCGGTCATGTCAGATCGGCTGGAACATCATGCCGGCCAGGTTGACCACGCCAATACGGATCGCGCGATTGCTTTTGCCTTCGATGATTTTGGCCAGGGTGTCCTGGATGCCGATGAGCTTGCCGAATTCGCGCTCGAAGCTGAAATTGGCCGTGCCGTTTTCCGCGTAGCCATTGGCGAGCAGCAGGGGCCCGCCGAGCGGATTCCTGGCGGTGCCGAGTTTCCACGCTACCGCCTCGGTGTTGCGCGCGGCGTTGTAAAGCTTCTGGGCGTCCAGCTCGGTCAGCAGATAAAACTCGGTCTGATGATTGAATGCCGCCATGTGCATGACCAGCAGACCGGTCATCAGCGCCTTCACCCGGTCGCCCGTGTAATCCTCGCGCCAGGCATCGCGCAGGCGGGTCTCCCAGGCGAGATTTCTTTGCGGTGCCATTTGCCAGTAGGGCAGCGCCTGGAACAGCGCCGCGGTCGCCTCGTCGGCGCCGGCAAAACCGGACTTGCGCCATTCGGCCGGATTGCGGCGATAAAGCTTGAGCGTCAGCGTTTTGAGGATGCCGAGGATTTCCTGCTGGTGGATCTCGGTCACCTCGTCGACATCGCTCTTGGCCAGATCCTTGAGGCTGAAACTGCGCACACTGCTGCTGCCGTCGCGGCGCTGGATCGACTGTCCGGCACAGGCGGCAAGCAGCGCGCACGTCAGCAGGCAGGCGATCAGGGCAGGGATGCGGTTCACGAAGAGCAGCTTACCTCAATCCGTTTTGCCCAGTCGGGCGGCTCGGCGGCGTAGGCTTCGAATTCGGGCTGCTCGTCGAACGGATGCGTCAGCAACCGGTGCAGGCGCTCGATCTCGCTGTAGTCGCGGTGATCGGCGGCGCGGCGGATGGCGACCTCGGCCAGGTGATTGCGCAGGATGTATTTGGGGTTGACGCGCCGCAACGCCACGCTGCGTTCAGCGTCGATCGAACCCTGCTGGCGCAGCGCGGCGGCATAGCGTGATGCCCAGGCGTCGAACCCTGGACGATCGAGGAAGAGGTCGCGCAGCGGCGCGTTCAGTGCTTCCGCGCGGCTGTCGAAGTCGCCCAGGCGGCGCAGGAAAATCGTGTAGTCGACGCGGTTCTGCGCCAACAGTTGCAGCGCGTCCATTACCAGCGACGCGGTTTCGCTGCCCGCTGCCAGCCCGAACTTGGCGGCCATGCGTTCGAGATACGCTTTGCCGAATACCTGCGGATATTCGCCGATCGCCTGCGACGCGGTGTCCACCGACATCAGCGGCACCAGCGTCTGCGCCAGCTTGGTGAGGTTCCATGCCGCGACGTCGGGCTGCTGGTCGAAGGCGTAGCGTCCGCCGGTGTCGGAATGGTTGCAGACGTAGCCGGGGTCGAAGGCGTCGAGAAAGCCGAACGGGCCATAGTCGAGCGTCAAACCCAGAATCGACATGTTGTCGGTGTTCATCACGCCGTGCGAGAAGCCGACCGCCTGCCAGTGCGCCATCAGCTCGGCGGTGCGCAGGGTCACCTGGTGCAGGAATTCGGGATAGGGATCGGGCTGCGCCGCGAGCTCGGGGTAGTAGCGCGCAATAACGTAATCGGCGAGCTGCTTGATCGGCTCGATCTGGTTGCGGTAGTAGAACACCTCGAACGAACCGAAGCGCACGAAGCTCGGCGCCAGTCGCGTCACCAGCGCCGCGGTTTCCTCTTCCTCGCGGTAGACCGGACGGTCGCTGCCGACGATGCACAGCGCGCGGGTGGTGGGGATGCCGAGGGCGTGCATCGCCTCGGAACACAGGAACTCGCGGATGCTCGAGCGCAGCACCGCGCGGCCGTCGCCGCCGCGCGAGTAGGGGGTGCGGCCGGCGCCTTTCAGCTGCACTTCCCAGCCTTCGCCCGCGGCATTTTTCACTTCGCCCAAGAGGATCGCGCGGCCGTCGCCGAGCTGCGGCACGTAATGGCCGAACTGGTGGCCGGCATAGAGCGCAGCGATCGCGTCCATGCCCGACAGCAGCCGGTTGCCGGCGAGCGTTTCGATCAGTTCGGGGCGGCCGATTTCGCTCGCGTCGAGGTCGAGCAGCGCCAGCGCTTCCGGGCTGTGGCAGACCAGGTAGGGATCGGGAACGGGCGTCGGGCAGACGCGCGAATAATAGGACTCGGGCAGACGGGCAAAACCGTTGTCGAAGGAGAGTGATTCGAGCTTGGGCATGAGCCGATTTTAAATCCTGCGCCGGCGCGAACGACCCGGCTGTCCCCAGGGTTACCCGCCTAGGCGTACAACTGGACTGCGAAGCCGTCGTGCGTCCACTCGCGCGCCAGGCGCCAGCCCGCGTTGTTTGCCAGCGCGGCGAATTCGTCGCTGCGGAACTTGTAGGAATGCTCGGTGTGCAGCGTCTCGCCCAGGGCGAAACGAAAGTGCTCGCCGGCGACACGGACGTCCTGCTTGGCGAGGCTCACCAGATGCATTTCGATACGGCCTGCAATCGGATTGTAGAACGCATAGTGGCGAAAGCGGGCCGGATCGAAGTCGGCGCCCAGTTCGCGGTTCAGCCGATCGAGAAGGTTGAGATTGAAGGCGGCGGTGACGCCGGCGGCGTCGTTATAGGCCGCATGCAGCAGGGCCGGATCCTTCTTCAGGTCGAAGCCGATGAGCAGGCCGCCGTCCGCGCCGGCCAGACGGCGAAAGCGTTCGAGCAGGGCGGTCGCCGCGTCGGGCGGGAAATTGCCGATGCTGGAGCCGGGATAATAGACGAGCCGCCGACCGGCCGGCAGCCAGGGCGCCGCCGCTTCCAGATCGGAGAGAAAATCCATGGCCAGCGCGGTGACGGCGAGACCAGGGTAGTCGCGCGAGACGGCTTGCGCCGCCGCGGCCAGGGGCGCGCCGGCGATGTCCATCACGACGAGATGGGTGGGGGAGAGTCCGTCGCGCAAGCGTGTGGCCACGGCTGTCGCCACCCGCGCCGCGTAATCGTCCACCGCCGCCGGCTGCAGCAAGGGCAGATCCCAGCGCGTGTCAT
>DASVPF010000323.1:0-2534 GCA_036382965.1 Thiobacillus sp. | reverse complement strand
TCGCCCGGCGATCCCGTGATCCGCACGATATACGGCGTAGGCCGGCGCGCTTCGCGGTACTCCTGCCACGTCAGCACCAGTGCATCGTAGACGGCGGCTTCCTCGCCCGGCAGCACGTGCTGCGGCCCGGTACAGGTGTTGCCCGCAATCTCCAGGTAAAACAGCCCTTCGCACCAGGCCGGGCACTGCGCCACCACCTCGCCGACGGCATTCATGGCAAACGAGGCGCCGTCGAATACCAGCTCGTCCTGGCCGCCCACCATGTTGGCGTAGAGGATCGGCAGACCCGCTTCGGCCACGCGTGCACGGGCGACGGCATAGCGCTCGCTCTCCTTGTTGAGATGGTAGGGCGAGGCGTTCGGCACCAGCAGCCAGGCCGCGCCGGCATCCCACGCACGCGTGGCCGGCCCCGGCTCCCAGATGTCGCCGCAGATGTTGAGACCGAACTTCACCCCGCCGCAGTCGAACACGCACGGCGCGTCGCCGCGGTCGAACACGCGCTGCTCGTCGAACACCGAATAATTCGGCAGGTGATGCTTGTGATAAATCGTTTCGACGCGGCCGCCGCGCAGCAGCGCCGCGGCGTTGAACAATTCATCGTCGCGGCGTTCGGGATAGCCGACGATCAAGGCGAGTTCGGGCGGCGCATCGGCGGCCAGTTTCTGCACCGCGGCCTCGCACGCCGCGGTGAAATCGTGCCGCAGCACCAGGTCTTCCGCCGGATAGCCGCAGATCGACATCTCCGGCGTGAGCAGCAATGCCGCGCCGGCGCTATGCGCCTCCTGCGCCGCGGCCAGCAGCTTGGCCGCATTGCCGGCGATGTCGCCGACGGTGAGGTTGAGTTGGGCGATGGCGAGTTTCATCAGGTTGGATTCAGCGGGCCGCCAGCGCCGCCTGCACGGCCTCGCCCAGCCCCGCCGGGCTCTGCGCGACGACCACGCCGGCGGCTTCCAGCGCGCGGATTTTTGCATCCGCGGTACCGGCGCCGCCGGCGATGATCGCACCCGCATGGCCCATGCGCTTTCCCTTGGGTGCGGTGCGCCCGGCGATGTAGGCGGCGACCGGTTTCTTCATGTGCGAGCGGATGAATTCGGCGGCTTCTTCCTCGCGGTTGCCGCCGATTTCGCCGACCAGGATCACCGCTTCGGTCTGCGGGTCGGCCTCGAACATTTCGAGACAATCGATGAAATCCAGCCCCTTGATGGGGTCGCCGCCAATGCCGACGCAGGTCGACTGCCCCAGTCCCAATTGCGTGGTCTGGTGCACCGCTTCGTAGGTGAGCGTGCCGGAGCGCGAGACGATGCCGATCTTGCCTTTTTGATGGATGACGCCGGGCATGATGCCGATCTTGCATTCGCCCGAGGTGATGACGCCGGGACAGTTGGGGCCGATCAGCTTGGCGTCGTTGGCGCGCAGCGCAGCCTTCACGTTCAGCATGTCGAGCACCGGGATGCCCTCGGTGATGCAGACGATGACCTCGATGCCGGCGTCCGCCGCTTCCAGGATCGAGTCGGCGGCGAACGCGGCCGGCACGTAGATCATCGTCGCCTGCGCGCCGGTCTCGCGCACCGCGTCGCGCACGGTGTTGAACACCGGCAGATCGAGATGCGTCTGTTCGCCCTTGCCGGGCGTCACGCCGCCGACCATCCGGGTGCCGTAGGCGATCGCCTGTTCGGAATGGAAGCTGCCCTGCTTGCCGGTGAAGCCCTGGCAGATGACCTTGGTATTTTTGTTGACGAGGATGCTCATGCCGCCGCCTCCACTGCGAGTTTGGCTGCGTGAGTCAGACTTTCTGCTGCAAGGATCGCCAGCCCCGATTCGGCCAATAATTTCCGGCCCGGATCGGCGTTGGTGCCTTCCAGCCGCACGATCACCGGCACCTTGACGCCGACTTCCTTCACCGCCTGGATGATGCCCTCGGCGATGACATCGCAGCGCACGATACCGCCGAAGATGTTGATCAGAACGGCTTTGACGTTGGGGTCGAGCAGGATAATCTTGAAGCCTTGCGCCACCGTCTCGGGGGTGGCGCCGCCACCGACGTCGAGGAAGTTGGCGGGCGCGCCGCCTTCCAGTTGAATCAAATCCATCGTCGCCATGGCGAGGCCTGCGCCGTTGACCATGCAGCCGATGTTGCCGGTGAGCGCGACGTAGTTGACGTTGGCCGCGTTGGCGGCGGCTTCCTTGGCGTCGACCTGGCTGTCGTCGCGCAGTTCGGCCAGGTTCTTCCGCCGGTACAGCGCGTTGTCGTCGACGCTCATCTTGCAGTCGAGCGGCAGCACGCGGTTGTCGGCGGTCACCACCAGCGGATTGATTTCGAGCAGGGAGAGATCGTTGGCGACGAACACGCGATACAGCTGCGGCAACAAACGACAAAAATCCTTGTAGGCCTCGCCCGCCAAGCCCAGCGCGAACGCCAATGCGCGGCACTGGTCGCCTTCGAGCCTCAGCGCCGAGGCGATGATGCGGGTATGGAACGGCCACAGGCCTGACGCCGGATCGATGGTCAGCGTGGTGATCTTTTCCGGCGTGTT
>DASVPF010000322.1:0-3461 GCA_036382965.1 Thiobacillus sp. | reverse complement strand
GTTGGACTGCCCCTGGAGGGCGGCAATGAGCTTTTCGTTGTTGCGCGCGTCGGATTTCGGCTCGCCGGCGTAGCGCGCGGAATACACGCCGGGCGCGCCGCCCAAGGCCTCGACGCAGATGCCGGAATCGTCGGCGAGCGCGGGCAGGCCGCTGTAGGCGCTGGCGTGGCGCGCCTTGGCGAGGCAGTTCTCGACGAAGGTGACGTGCGGCTCGGGACAGTCAGGCACGTTGAATTCGGACTGCGGCACCGCCTCGATTTCGAGCGGCGCGAGGATGCGCGCGATTTCGCGCAGCTTGCCGGCGTTGCCGGAGGCGATGACGATTTTGCTATTCAATCCATTACTCCACTCGGAAACATAAAGAGGCACGAACAAGGAGGACGCCGAGGAAAACCTCCGTGTCCTCCGCGTCCTCGTTGTCAATCAGCCCGTCTGCAGCGCCGCGTGCTGGGCGGCGCTGATCTCTGCAATGCCGGCGGTGGCCAGATCGAGCAGGGCTTCGAGGGTGGCGCGGGAGAACGGCGTGCCTTCGGCGGTGCCTTGCACTTCGACGATGCCGCCGCTGCCGGTCATCACCACGTTCATGTCGGTGTCGCAGTCGGAGTCTTCGAGGTAGTCGAGATCGAGCACCGGCTGGCCCCGGTAGACGCCGACCGAGACGGCGGCGATGCTGTCGACAAGCGGCGTCTCGACGAGCGCGCCTTCGCGCACGAGCCAGGCGACGGCGTCGGCCACCGCGACGTAGGCACCGCAGATGCTGGCGCAGCGGGTTCCGCCGTCGGCCTGCAGGACGTCGCAGTCGATGTGCAGGGTGCGCTCGCCGAGCTTTTTCAGGTCGACCACGGCGCGCAGGCTGCGCCCGATCAGGCGCTGGATTTCCTGGGTGCGCCCGGACTGCTTGCCGCGCGCGGCTTCGCGGTCGCTGCGGGTGTGGGTGGAACGCGGCAGCATGCCGTATTCGGCGGTGACCCAGCCTTCACCGCTGCCCTTCTTGTGCGGCGGAATCTTGTCGAGCACGCTGGCGGTGCAGAGCACACGGGTATCGCCCATGGCGACGAGCACCGAGCCTTCGGCGTGCTTGGTGAACTGGCGGGTGAAGGACAGCGCGCGCAATGCATCGGGGGCGCGGCCGCTGGGGCGGGCGCCGGGCGGGACGTTCAAATCGGACATGGTGGGCGGTTGGGAACGGAAAGCGCGATTTTACCGCGTTGGACCGGCCGCCAACCACTGAAGCCGGGCGCTGCCTATGGAAGTCCTGAACGAGTCGTCATTGCGAGAAGCGTAGCAACGCGGCATACGATTCCACACGTGCTTTAGCACGTAGTGGATCGGAGTCCTTTAGGGCAATCCAGGAATGCTTGCCAAGCAAAGTACTGGATTGCTTCGCTTCGCTCGCAATGACAGCAAGTTGGGCTTGTTCAGGATTCTCCCAGCCAGGTCAGGCCGCTCCCGCCGACACGGCATGCAAACCGCCTATTTGCTGGAGATTTTCTGGATGGCCTGCTGGATTTCGGCGATGGCGCGTTCGATTTCGTCGTCCGTCACCGCCGGGGTGCCAGGCAGGGGGTGCATCGCGTTGATCTGCGTGGTGACGCCGCCGTCCGGCAGCGCCAGGGTGGAGATGGAATCCTTGCTCGGCATGCGTGCCTCGCCCCAGGTCATGGCGACCAGGCTGAGGTTGTCGCCGTGCTCGCCGCCGCGGAATTCGGCGTGGTCCATCAGGTGGCGCACCGCGTCATCGAGCGTATAGGCATGCAGCAGGGCCGATACCTCGGGGATGCTGATCATGCCCCAGATGCCGTCGGTGCACAGCAGCATGGTGTCGGCGTCGTGCAGCGGGATCGGCGCGCTGCACTCGACCTGCGGCGCCATGTAGCCGCCGAGGCAGTTGGACACCTTGTTGCGCTCCGGGTGGGTGCCCGCTTCCTCTTCGCTGATGATGCCGTTGCGCACCAGCTGGGCGACGGCGGTGTGGTCTTCGGTGCGCGCGATGAGGCTGCCGGCGCTGAACAGGTACAGCCGCGAATCGCCGACGTGCGCCCAGTACGCGGTGTTGTCCTGCACCACGGCAGCGACGAGGGTGGTGTGGGGAATTTCCAGCAGATCCTGCTCGACCGCGTAATCGTTGATGGCGAAGTGCGCGCGCGTGGTCGCGTCGGACAGGAAGGCCATGGGGTCGTCGAGGCGCGGCTTGGCCGTTTTCTGGAACTGGTCGGTCAGCGTCTGTACCGCGATCTGGGCGGCGATTTCGCCGTGCATGTGGCCGCCCATGCCGTCCGCCACCACCATCAGCAGGGCTTCGCGGCTGTAGGAATAGGCCACCCGATCCTGGTTGTTTTTGCGCCCGCCCTGACGGGATGCCTGGTAGATGGTGAATTTCATGGGCGATACTTTAGAACAATTCGCGGTTCAGCGAGCGCTTGATGCTGGAAAGCAACGAAGACCGCGGCGGCGCCATCGCGCTGCGGTCCATCAGCACCTTCTGCAGGCTGAACACGCTCTGCGGGCGTTCCAGGTAGTTGAGCTTCAAGCAGCTGTCGATGGTTTCCAGCAGCTGGTCGGAATAGGCGCCGCGCCAGTTCACTGTGGCCGGCACCAGCTTGTCGTTGAGCAGGCGCGCGTCGGCTGCCTGCGGCGGGTAGCCCGCCAGACAGGCATAGAGGCTGGCGCCGACGCTGTAGATATCGCTCCACGGCCCCAGCCGTTCACGGTTGTGGTACTGCTCGGGCGCGGCAAAGCCGGGGGTGTACATGGGTTGCAGCTTGCTTTCTTCCAGGGTGAGCGTCTGCCGCGCCGCGCCGAAGTCGATCAGCACCGGCGAGCCGTCGAGGCGGATGTACAGGTTGGACGGCTTGATGTCGAGATGCAGCAGCTTGTGCGTATGCACCTCACGCAGGCCATTCAAGAGCTGCGCGAAGACGCGGCGGATGAAGCTTTCGCGGATGGTGCCGCGGTTGGCCTGGATGTGCTGCTGCAGCGTCTTGCCGCGCTCGAAGCGCATCACCATGTAGACGGTGTCGTTGGCGCGAAAGAAATTGATCACGCGCACGACGTTGGGGTGGTCGATGCGCGCCAGCGCCCGGCCTTCCTCGAAAAAGCACTTCATGCCGTGGCGGAAGATATTGTTGTTTTCGGTCGAACTGGCCTGCACGATGACCGACCCTTCGGTGCGCAGCACCAGCGCACCCGGCAGGTATTCCTTGATCGCCACCGACTGGTTGTTGTCGTCGCGCGCCAGATAGACCATGCTGAAGCCGCCACCGCCGATCTTGCGCACGATGGTGTATTCGTTCAGCCGGTATCCGTTGGGGAGTGCCTGGTTGGGTTGAGTCGCCATAGTCGAACGTCTATTATCTTTTCTGTTTCCAGCCGGTCATGCCGGCAAAAGCCACCGCCGGCTCCATGCCGGCAACCCTCTCAATAACCTGTTCATACCTATACATGACCACCAGCATGACCGG
>DASVPF010000321.1:0-1662 GCA_036382965.1 Thiobacillus sp. | reverse complement strand
ATGCTCGATTCGCCGGTGATGCAGGCGACCTGCGCCTCGGGATGCGCGAGCTGCACGCCCATCGCGTACGGCAGGCCGACACCCATGGTGCCCAGCCCGCCGGAGTTGATCCAGCGGCGCGGCTGGTCGAACTTGTAATACTGCGCGGCCCACATCTGGTGCTGGCCGACGTCGGAGGTGACGAAGGCGTCGCCCTTGGTCACTTCCCACAGCTTTTCCACCACGTACTGCGGCTTGATGATGGGGCTGTTGCGGTTGTACTTCAGGCACTCCCTGGAGCGCCACAATTCGATCTGCGTCCACCAGGCATTGAGCGCGGCCGCATCGGGTTTTTCCTTGGCCTGCTTCAGGAGCGCCAGCATGTCGGTCAGCACGTTCTGCACGTCGCCGACGATGGGCACGTCGACCTTGACGCGCTTGGAGATCGACGACGGATCGACGTCGATATGGATGATGCGGCGCTGCTCGCGCGCGAAGTGTTCGGGGTTGCCGATCACGCGGTCGTCGAAGCGCGCGCCGACGGCCAGCAGCACGTCGCAGTGCTGCATCGCCATATTGGCTTCGTAGGTGCCGTGCATGCCGAGCATGCCGAGGTTCTGCCGGTCGGTGGCGGGATAGCCGCCCAGCCCCATCAGCGTGTTGGTGACGGGGAAGCCCAGCATGCGGGCGAATTCGGCCAGTTGCGCCGAGGCATTGCCCAGCACCACGCCGCCGCCGGTGTAGATCATCGGGCGCCTGGCTTCCAGCAGCATCTGCACCGCGCGCTTCATCTGCCCGCTATGGCCCTTGACCACCGGGTTGTACGAGCGCATCTCGACCGTGGCCGGATAGTCGAACGTCGTGGTATGAAAGGTCACGTCCTTGGGGACGTCGACCACGACCGGGCCGGGGCGGCCGGTGGCCGCAATGATGAAGGCCTTTTTCATCGTTGCGGCCAGGTCCTTCACGTCCTTGACGAGGAAGTTGTGCTTGACGCAGGGACGCGTGATGCCGACGGTGTCGACTTCCTGGAACGCGTCCAGCCCGATCGCCGGGGTCGGCACCTGCCCGGTGACGACGACGATGGGAACGGAGTCCATGTAGGCGGTGGCGATGCCGGTCACCGCATTGGTCACGCCGGGGCCGGAAGTCACCAGCGCCACGCCGACGCGGCCGGTGGAGCGCGCATAGGCGTCGGCCGCATGCACCGCCGCCTGCTCGTGGCGCACCAGCACATGCTTGAATTTATTCTGCTTGAAGATTTCGTCGTAGATGTTGAGTACGGCTCCGCCGGGATAGCCGAATACGAATTCGACCCCCTCTTCGGCCAGACAACGTACGACGATCTCGGCGCCCGTGGCTTCCATAAACTGGCAAAAAATCAATTCGTTGGTGAACCCGAGAGGGTAATCGTTTTGCCCTGTTTCGGTCAAGAAATCATGGCATGGCGGCGCCCGGCAAGCTTTTGCGGCTTTTTCGCCTGCCCGGCACAAACAAAAAACCCCTCCGCATGCGGAGGGGTAGATTGCTTGCGCCATGCCGTCCGCCACTGGCGCGAGCGGCGTCCGTTATTCGTGCGCCGCCTCGCCCAGCGCCTGCATGATCTGATTGAGCGAGCCCTGCGCATTCTCGAACATGCACACCGTATTGCCCACGCTGCAGACCGTCATCGCGTCGCCCTGC
>DASVPF010000320.1:0-3945 GCA_036382965.1 Thiobacillus sp. | reverse complement strand
CGGCTTCAGGCGCGCACTCAGGGTGAAGCCTTCCGCCTGGTCTTCGGGCGTAAACAGAAGCTCGGTGAAGGTTTGTTCCAGCTTGGCGAGCGCGGCGTCGCGCTGGTCGCGGGTGGCGAAATGGACCGTGACGGCATTGCCTTCGCGGCTGATGCGGCCATAGCGGATCTTGTCGTTGCGCAGTTCGCTGCGGAAATCGCTCTGGTAGCGGACGGCGGCCTTTTCCAGCGCAGCGCGCATGTCCACTTCGAGCAGAAAATGCACGCCGCCGCGCAAGTCCAGACCGAGATACATCGGCAGCGCGTTGATGGCCGAGAGCCAGGCCGGCGACGCCGACACCAGGTTGAGCGCCACGGTGTAGCGGGCGCCCAGACTGCTCTGCAGAACGTCCTTGGCCTTGATCTGCAAGTCGGTGCTGGCAAAGCGCGCCTTGATGCTGTTGCCCGCCAGCTCCACGCCGCTGGCGTTCACCCCGGCCGCTTTCAGCGCGGATTCCACCTGGCCCCTCAGCGCGGCGTCGACCGGGGTGGTGGTGCGCACCGGCGAGACCTGCACCGCAGGCACTTCGCCGAAAAAATTGGGCAGGGTGTAGAGGAAGGCGACCACCAGCGTGATGCCGATGAGCACATATTTCCAGAGCGGGAAGCGGTTCATTGTCAGGGGTCAGGGGTCAGGGGTCAGGGGTCAGGGGTCAGGGGTCAGGTTTTGAGGGGTTCGCGGCCTTGGCCGCTCATTCCCTGATCCCTGAATCCTGACCCCCAGCCCCTTCGTTCTTACAAACCTTTGATCGTGCCCTTCGGCAGCAGTGTCTGGATCGACTGCTTCTGCACGTGGGTGATCACGCCGTCGGCGATTTCCAGCGACACGTACTGGTCGCCGATTTTGGCGATCTTGCCGACCTGGCCGCTGGCGGTGACGACTTCGTCGCCCTTGGCCAGTTCCGACAGCATTTTTTTCTGGTCCTTGGCGCGCTTCATCTGCGGGCGGATGAGCATGAACCAGAACAGGACGAAGATGACGATGAGCGGCAGAAACTGCTGAATCATTGCGGCCGTATCGGGGGCGGGTGCGGCGGCGGTTTGCGCGTGGGCGAGGGAAATCATGGTGTCGGGCATAGAGTCGGGAACCAGCGGATTCTAGCACGCCGGCATGGCGGTTCAGGTGCAGCCGCCGCGGGCTCGAAAAGGCCGAATCCGTTCCTGGGTGCCGGGGTGGCTGTCGAGCAGGCTGGCCTTGCCCGACGCGTTTTTGTCGAGCCGGCCGAGGATATCGGCAAAGCGTTGGGGCGGGATGCAGGCGGTCTTCAGCCAGGCGAGTGCGTAGGCATCGGCTTCGCGCTCCATGTCGCGCGAATAGCCGCTTTGCAGCAGCAGGCTGGGCAGCCCGGCGGCGAGATCGGTGACGCTGCCGATGTCGCCGGTGACGGCGACCAGGATCGTCCCGGCACCGATGCTCTGCAGCGCCAGCCGCAGGCTGTGGCGGTACTGCACGTGGCCCAGCTCGTGGGCGACGACGGCAAGCACTTCCTCGTCGTGGCGCGACACATTGACCAGCGCATCGGTCACCACCACCGCGCCGCCGGGCAGCGCCATCGCATTGGCGCCATACAGAGGGCTGTCGCGGAACAACAGCCGATGGGGCGGACACGCCTGCTTGCGGCATTGGGCGGCCAGTTCCTGCGTGATCGCCTGCCGGCGTGCGACAGGCAGTTTGCTGGGCGACAGGCTGATTTTTTCCATCAGCGCCAGCGCCTGGTCGCCGATGTGCCGATCCACGCCGGCGGGCAGGGTGTGCGACGCCAGCAGGGCCATCGCGGGCACGCCCCAGCGCAGCCCGGCAACCATGACGAGCACCGAAACCGCCAGCGCCGCGAACGCGTAGGCGAGCCGGCTTTCGAGATGGCGCGCCCAGCGTTCGGGGCGGTTGGATTGCGTGGCGCCGGCCAGTCGATCCAGGGCCGCCTGATCGGCGCTGTGCAGCTCGCGGCCTTCGGGCAGATGGACCACGCCGCGCGCCGCGCCCACCGGCGGGGCGGCATCGATGCGGTCGAGCGGAATGGCGAGCGCGATACCGTCGCCCTCGATCAGCAGCTGTCCGGCGGCGAGCGTGGCCGTGACCGGATGCGCGCGCGAAGTGATGCCGTCGAAAAAGTCGCCGGCAAACGCGACGCCGGCGTCGACGCGCGTCACGTCAGCCCGATGTTGAGGTCGAACAGGTCGGCCATCTCGGCACCGGTGGCGGTGCTGCCCTGCTGCTGACCGGCGGCGAACTGGCCGAGATCCTGCGGCCCGCTGACGGCGAGACGCCCGGCACGATAACGCGCCAGCCGTACCTTGGCCCAGGGAATGAAGAGGCCGAGGGTGAGTGCGATCAGCACCAGATTCGACAGATAAATCCAGATGAGATCGCGGGCGCGCTGGCTGGAGTCGAAGCCGATCGGGCCCAGGGTGGTGGGGTTGTAGAGCAGGTTGGCGGTACGCGAGTGGATGAGCGCGCCGACCACCGGGAGGACCAGGTAAAACCCCAGCATGCCCGCGAGCGTGAACATGCCGATTGTCGCGGCGGCCGCGCCCTTGGGCAGTCCGGCCGCCTGCAATTGATAGAGATGGTAGAAGCCATACGCGATGACGGCGAGCGGCAGCAGCATCAGCAGCAGCGCGAGCAGGTATACGCCCCAGAAAGGTTTCAACGAGCCCTGGTAGCGGGCTGCGGTCTGGCCGTACACGGTATTTCCGGCGATGAATTTGACTTGCCGATAGGCGAGATAAGGCAGGATCAGGCCGAGCGTGGGAACGAGCAGCAGTTGCAGCCCGATATAAATGCGTGCGGCTTCGCCCACGGTGCCGGTGAAATCGAAGCGCAAGCCGCGATAGGCGCTCATCCGTGCGCGGAAGCGCAGGCTCGACACCACGATCCACGGCATCGCGATGAAGAAGGCGAGCAGCAGCAGACCGGCCAGCGGCGGCGCGAAATACGACGTCGCGTAATACGCTGCCAGGGCCGCCAGCGCAATCAGCCGCCCCTTGAGAATCTGCATCGGCGTGGCGAGGTAGGAAAACGCCCGGTCGTCGAGCAGGGTGTGGCCGTAAAACCAGCGCAGCGTGCGTACCTTGGCCCAGGCCGAATAGATGCCCAGGGTGACGAGCGTGAGCGCGATGTTGACGATCCAGATGGCGAAATACTCGCCGCCGCGGCCGGTGAACTGCATCGGATAGTGCTTGGTGTACGACATGGTCTCCCCTTTGAACAGGTGTGGTTTATTTTGTTATGTGCTTGAGACTCCGCAGCACCGATTCTACACAGGGTGGGTGGTCAGGTTTCATTTGGGACTTGTATCCCTTGAGCCGTTCGCCCTGAGCCTGTCGAAGGGCTGCCCTTCGACAGGCTCAGGGCAAACGGTACGCGGTGGACGCACCCGAATCGAACGGTATTAGGTCAGGCTCGCATCACCATCCCAGCGCCTGCGTCGCCTGAAATCCGGCCACAAAGTCGGCAAAACGCCCGGCCTCGATCGCGGCGCGCATGCCGGCCATCAGGCGGTGGTAGTAGTGCAGGTTGTGGATCGTGGCGAGCCGCGCGCCCAGAATCTCGTTGGCGCGGATCAGATGGTGCACGTAGGCGCGGCTGAAATGGGTGCAGGTGTGGCAGGTGCATTCGTCGTCGACCGGCGCGGTATCGGTCTTCCAGCGTGCGTTGCGGATGCGCATTTCGCCGCGCCGCGTGAACAGGATGCCGTGGCGCGCGTTGCGCGTCGGCAGCACGCAGTCGAACTGGTCGATGCCGGCAGCCACCGCCGCGACCAGATCGGACGGCGTGCCGACGCCCATCAGGTAGCGCGGCTTGTCGGCGGGCAGTTGCGGCGCGGTGTGGGCGAGGATGCGCGTCATGTCGTCCTTCGGCTCGCCCACCGAGAGGCCGCCGATGGCGTAGCCGTCGAAGTCCATG
>DASVPF010000319.1:0-3594 GCA_036382965.1 Thiobacillus sp. | reverse complement strand
TCGGACGGCGTGCCGACGCCCATCAGGTAGCGCGGCTTGTCGGCGGGCAGTTGCGGCGCGGTGTGGGCGAGGATGCGCGTCATGTCGTCCTTCGGCTCGCCCACCGAGAGGCCGCCGATGGCGTAGCCGTCGAAGTCCATGGCGATCAGTTCGCGCGCCGACTCGTCGCGCAGGCCTTCGTACATGCCGCCCTGCACGATGCCATACAAGGCGTTGGGATTGCCGGCGTGCGCGGCCTTCGAGCGCGCCGCCCAGCGCAGGCTCATGCGCATCGAATCGGCGGCTTCGCGTTTGGTGGCGGGGTAGGGCGTGCACTCGTCGAAGATCATCACGATGTCGGAGTTCAGCGTGCGCTGGATCTGCATCGAGATTTCCGGGGTGAGAAACAGCCGGTCGCCGTTGATCGGCGAGGCGAACTTCACGCCGTCCTCGGTGATCTTCCTGAGCTTGCCGAGGCTGAACACCTGGAAGCCGCCCGAATCGGTGAGGATGGGCTTGTCCCAGCCCATGAAGCGGTGCAGGCCGCCATGCGCCTCGATCACCTCCAGCCCCGGCCGCAGCCACAGGTGGAAGGTGTTGGAGAGCAGCATCTCGAAACCGGTCTCGGTGAGTTCGGCCGGTGCCATCGCCTTCACCGTGCCGTAGGTGCCCACCGGCATGAAGACGGGCGTCTGCACGGTGCCGTGGGCGAGGTGGAGCAGGCCGCGGCGCGCGCCGCCGTCGGTGGTGAGGAGATCGAATTTCATGGAGAAGGGGATCGCTGTTGGGTCTTCCAAAAGTCATGACAACAATCCGTTCGCGCTGAGCTTGTCGAAGCGCTGTAGGCGCCGCGAGGGGGCCACTTCGGCGAGCTCAGGACAGGCTTCGACAAGCTCAGCCCGAACGGTTTCGTATTCGTTGTCATGTTATTGGAAAAGATTAGTGTGTCCGTTCCAGAAACATCGCGTCGCCATAACTGAAGAAGCGATAGCGTTCGGCAATGGCGTGCGCATACGCCGCGCGGATGGCGTCCATGCCGGCAAACGCGGAGACCAGCATCAGCAGCGTGGAGCGGGGCAAATGAAAGTTGGTGATGAGCGCGTCGACGACCTTGAAGCGATAGCCCGGGGTGATGAAGATGTCGGTTTCGTTCGAGCCGGCGACCAGCTTGCCTGGCCCGTTCGCTGAAGCCTGCGCCGCCGCTTCCAGCGCGCGCAGGCTGGTGGTGCCCACCGCCACCACGCGGCCACCGTTCGCGCGCGTCTCGCGGATCGCATCGACGGTCGCCTGCGGAATCGTGTAGCGCTCGCTGTGCATCGTGTGTTCGGCGAGGGTGTCCACCCGCACCGGCTGGAAGGTGCCCGCGCCCACGTGCAGCGTCACCTGCGCCGTGCGGACACCCATGCGGCGCAGCGCATCCAGCATCGCGGCGTCGAAATGCAGCCCGGCGGTCGGCGCCGCCACCGCGCCGGGTTCATTCGCGTACACCGTCTGGTAGCGCGCCTCGTCGTCGGCCGTCGGCGTGTGCGCGATGTAGGGCGGCAACGGCAGCTGGCCGAGCTGCTCCAGCACTGCCAGCACCGGGCGCGGAAAGCGCAATTGCGTCAGATCGTCCTGCCGCGCCAGCACGTCGACGACGACGTCCCCGGCCAGATGAATCCGCGAACCCGGCTTGGGCGCATGGCTCGCGCGGATGAAGGCCAGCGCCCCGAACTCGCCCAGCACCCGCTCCACCAGCAGCTCGACCTTGCCGCCGCTGTCTTTCTGGCCGAACAGGCGCGCCTTGATCACGCGCGTATCGTTCATCACCAGCAGGTCGCCGGCGCGCAGCAGGGTCGGCAGATCGGCAAACTCGCGGTCGCGCAGCGAACCGGACGTCTCGACGTGCAGCAGGCGGCTGCCGCCGCGCACCGCGGGCGGACACTGCGCGATCAGCTCGTCGGGCAAATCGAAATCAAAATCGGCAACCTGCATGGGGCGCGATTATCCTTGATTCCTCAGTTGAACGTGCCCGAGTGCGCGATTTTCAAGTTGGCTGGCAAGGCGCGAGGAGGCGCATGGCCGCCCCCTGCAACGAGGAGCAACGCAGCCAGGCGACTTGAAAATCGCGCAATCGGGTACGTAGCGGTCTCAGCCGATGATTGAACGTCATCGAAGCTGGGATATCAGTATTCGCCAGGCTTTCCAGGGGAGGGAAGGCGGTCAACCGAGGAATCAAGGATTGTAGCTGTCGCCTTGCGGCAGGCCGCCCGATTCGGCGATAATGCGCGCCTTCTGTCGCAGGCTGCATTCGTGGCCTGCACCCTTGCCGGGATGGCGGAATCGGTAGACGCAGCGGATTCAAAATCCGCCGCTGGTAACAGTGTGGGGGTTCGAGTCCCCCTCCCGGCACCAGTAACCCATTTCAGGAAGCATCACCAAGTACATAAACCCGCATCTGGCAATGGATGGCGGGTTTTTTGTTGTCTCACGCCGTAACATGGCATAGCATGGAATACCGCCACTTCTGGCGGTAGTTCAGGCGGCATGTCGCATTCGTCAAAACCACATACCGCCAAAACCGTGAAAGGTCATGGCCATGCCGCTGTCCGATCCTGCGATCAAGAAAGCCAAGCCCGCCGACAAGCCTTACAAGCTGGCCGACGAAAAGGGGATGTATCTGCTGGTGAATGCCGCCGGGAAGTATTGGCGGCTGAACTATCGCTTCGGCGGCAAGCGCAAGACCCTGGCACTTGGGGTCTATCCAGACGTGAGCTTGGCCCGCGCCCGTGAGAAGCGTGACGACGCCCGGAAGAAAATCGCAGACGGGATCGACCCCAGCGAACTCAAGAAAGCCGTCAAGACCCAGCGAACCGAGAACGCGGCCAATAGTTTTGAGGCCGTCTGTCGTGACTGGTACGCCGTTGCCTACGCGAACAAAGCCGAAAGCACACGTGAAAAGACCATGACGCGCCTTGAGAAGGATGTTTTTCCGCAGATTGGAAAAAAGCCCATATCAAGCATTACGGCACCTGACGTGCGCGGGGTGATTGAGCGGATTGAAAGGCGTGGCGCGTTGGATATTGCCCGGCGTTGCTTCAACTACATTGGGCGCACCCTTCGTTATGCCGACAGCAAGGAATTGGTTACGCGTGATGTATCGGCAAGCATTGCGCTCAATCTAATCCTGCCGGACAAGGACACTCGACACCATGCCGCACTGATCGACCCAGTGGCAGTCGGTGGGCTGATGCGAGCCATTGACGGATTTTCTGGCAGCTTCGTTACCACGTGTGCGCTCAAGCTATCCGCTCTAACCTTTGTTCGACCCGGTGAACTGCGTCATGCCGAATGGGCTGAAATTGACCTTGATGGCGCTACGTGGAATATCCCCGGCACCAAGATGAAGATGAAAGCCGACCATATCGTGCCACTGTCTACGCAGGCAGTTGCAATCTTGACCGAGCTTAAGGACGTAACCGGGCATGGGGGGTATGAATCGCCCCTGCTTTCCTAGACACTTTCGAGCCGGTTGAAATACTGCTTCTCGAACTCTACCGGAGACAGCCGGTTTGCATAGCCATGCCGGCGTTTTGGGTTGTAGAACATCTCGATGTAATCGAAGACATCCCGCCG
>DASVPF010000318.1:0-2710 GCA_036382965.1 Thiobacillus sp. | reverse complement strand
GCGCAACAGGGTGACGTGCGGCACATGCGGGCGCGCGTCTACGACAAATCCTGCGGCTTGCAAGGCGGCATTCAGCGCGCCCACCAATTCGAGATATTGCGGTGGCATCTGGCTCGCCCCCAGCCAGCCGATGCGCTTGTGACGCCAGTAGCCGGCCTGATCGAGAATGAGTTCGAAGGCATCGGTCCGAACCGTGTCGGCGCAGGCGATGAGCGCATCCAGTCGATCGACGGGCGTGCAGCCGAGAAAGGCCAGGGTGATGTGCAGCGTGTCGGCGCGCATGCGTCGCCCGCCCCAGTGTTGATGCAGCCACTTGCCGCTGCGGTTGAGCGCGTCGCGGGTGGCCTCGTCCGGCCACAGGGCGAAAAACAGCCGCAGCGTATCCGGCCTGGCCGGTCGTTCAGTCTGGACGGAGTCAGTCACGCCCGATCAGGCACACCGCCTCCGCCGCGATGCCTTCGCCGCGCCCGGTAAAGCCCAGCTTCTCGGTGGTGGTCGCCTTGACGTTGACGCGCTCGGATGCGATGCCGAGGTCGGCCGCGATATTCGCCGTCATCTGCGCGATGTGCGGCGCCATTTTCGGTGCCTGCGCGATGACCGTCGCATCGACGTTGCCGACGCGCCAGCCACGCTCGTGCAATTGCGCAGCAACGCGGCGCAGCAGGATACGGCTGTCGATGCCGGCAAACGCCATATCGGTGTCCGGGAAATGTCGGCCGATGTCGCCCAGCCCGGCCGCGCCCAGCAGCGCATCGCAGATTGCGTGCAGCAGCACGTCGGCGTCGGAATGCCCGGCGAGGCCGCGCTCGTGGGGAATGTCGACGCCGCCGACGATGAGCGTGCGGTTCTCGGCGAAGGCGTGGACGTCGAAGCCGTGGCCGATCCGAATATCACTCATACAGTTTCCCCAGAATCAGGCCCGCCAATTCCAGGTCCTGCGGATAGGTGACCTTGAGGTTGCGGCTGTCGGACTCGACCAGCCGTGGCTGCAAGCCGAGTTGTTCGATGGCCGAGGCCTCGTCGGTCATGTCGCTGCTGGCTGCGTGCAGCGCCTCGACCAGCGTGCCATGACGGAACATCTGCGGGGTCTGCGCCTGCCACAGGCCGGCGCGCGACACGGTGGCGTCGACCCGCGTGCCGGATGTAGTATCGACCGCGGCGCGCTTGAGGGTGTCGGCCACCGGTACGGCGAGCAGACCGCCCACCGGATCGTCGGCGACTTCGTCCAGCAACTGGCCCAGCATGTCGTCCGGCAGACAGGGCCGCGCGGCGTCGTGCACCAGCACCCAGTCGTCGGCTGCACATATTTTCGACATGGCCTGCAGCCCATTCAACACGGTTTCAGCGCGGGTAGCGCCACCGCAGCGCAGCACTTCGATGCGTTCTTCCCAGCCCTGCCATTCGTAGTTGTTCCAGCGTTTGTCGGTGGGCGACAGCACGACAAACAGCCTGGCGATGCGCGGCTCGCGCGCCAGCACCATCATCGCGTGCGCAATCATGGGAACCGAATTGAGCGGCAGGTACTGCTTTTCGACGGCGCCACCCATGCGTGAGCCCGAGCCGGCGGCCGGAATCAATGCGTAAAATTTCATGCTTCGCCGCCGGGTGCCAGCACGTCGCGGTTGCCGTTCGACTGCATCGACGACACGAGGCCGGCGCGCTCCATGTCCTCGATCATGCGCGCGGCACGGTTGTAGCCGATGCGCAGCTGGCGCTGCACCGACGAGATCGACGCGCGACGCGTCTTCAGCACATAGGCGACGGCTTGGTCGTACAGGGGATCGGCTTCCGCGCCCGCTTCGCCGAACTCGCCGCCCTCGCCCGCCTCTTCCGGCGATTCGAGCACGCCTTCGATGTATTCGGGTTCGCCCAGCGCCTTCAGGTAATCGACGACGCGATGGACTTCGTTGTCCGACACGAAGGCGCCATGCACGCGTTGCGGCAGCCCGGTGCCCGGCGGCAGGTAGAGCATGTCGCCCTGCCCCAGCAGCGCCTCGGCGCCCATCTGGTCGAGGATCGTGCGCGAGTCGATCTTGGAGGACACCTGGAAGGCGATGCGCGTCGGGATGTTGGCCTTGATCAGGCCGGTGATGACGTCGACGCTCGGCCGCTGCGTCGCCAGGATCAGGTGGATGCCGGCCGCCCTGGCTTTTTGGGCCAGCCGCGCGATGAGTTCCTCGACCTTCTTGCCGACCACCATCATCAGGTCGGCGAGCTCGTCGATCATCACGACGATCATCGGCATGGTGTCCAAAGGTTCCGGTGCATCCGGCGTCAGGCTATACGGATGCGTCAGCGGCGTGCCGGCTTTTTTCGCGTCGCGCACCTTCTGGTTGTAGCCGGCGAGGTTGCGCACGCCGACCGCCGACAGCAGCTTGTAGCGCCGCTCCATTTCGGCCACGCACCAGTTGAGCGCGCTGGCGGCCTGCTTCATGTCGGTGACCACCGGCGCCAGCAGGTGCGGGATGCCCTCGTAGATCGACAGCTCCAGCATCTTGGGATCGACCATGATCATGCGCACGGCAGACGGATCGGCCTTGTAGACCAGCGACAGGATCATGGCGTTGACGCCGACCGACTTGCCCGAGCCGGTGGTGCCCGCGACCAGCAGATGCGGCATTTTTCCTAAGTCCGCCACCATCGGGTTGCCGGCGATGTCCTTGCCGAGCGTGATGGTCAGCGGGCTGGCGCTGTCGTGGTAGGCCTTGGA
>DASVPF010000317.1:0-2666 GCA_036382965.1 Thiobacillus sp. | reverse complement strand
CATCTCAGCTCAGACCTTGGAGGCTGCCGCCACTTCGGCGGCGAAGTCGGTCACCTTCTTCTCGATGCCCTCGCCGACCACGTACATCACGAAACCGTGGCACTGCGCGCCCTTGGATTTCAGCACCTGCTCGACGGTCTGCTTGTCGTCCTTGACGAAGGGCTGCGACAGCAGGGTGACTTCCTTGAGGAATTTCTGCACCGTGCCTTCGGCGATCTTCTCCAGCATGGCTTCCGGCTTGCCGGCTTCCTTGGCCTTCTCGATCGCAACGCGGCGCTCGGTGTCGAGCAGCTCCTGCGGCACGCCCGACGCGTCCAGAGACTTCGGCTTGGACGCCGCGATGTGCATGGCGATGTCGCGCGCAAGCGCCTCGTCGCCGCTCACGTCGACCAGCACGCCGATCTTGCCGCCGTGGATGTAGCTGGCGAACTTGCCCTGCGCGGCCAGGCGCGTGAAGCGGCGCACCGACATGTTCTCGCCGATCTTGCCGACCAGCTCGGTGCGGAAGGCTTCCACCGTGGTGCCCTTGTACGGCAGCGCGGACAGCGCGGCGACGTCGGCCGGATTCTGGTTCAGCACCATGTCCGCGAGCGCGTTGGAGAGCGCCAGGAAGTCGTCGTTCTTCGCAACGAAGTCGGTTTCGCAGTTGACTTCGACCATGGCGGCGGACTTGCCGTCGGCGCTGATGGCGATCGTCACCACGCCTTCGGCGGCCACGCGGCCGGCACTCTTGGCGGCCTTGTTGCCGAAGCGCACGCGCAGGATTTCTTCCGCCTTCTGCATGTCGCCGCCGGCCTCCGACAGCGCCTTCTTGCAGTCCATCATCGGCGCATCGGTTTTCTCGCGCAGATCCTTGACCATGCTTGCAGTGATTTCTGCCATTTCGTAACTCCGGTCCAGTTTCTTCAATACAGAAAGAGGGGCAGACGCCCCTCCTCAAAATCCGCTCGCCGGGATGAATATCCCGACGATGTCGCGTGCGCCGTGTTTATTCGGCGGCAGGCGCGCCTTCTTCTTCGACTTCGACGAACTCTTCGCCGCCGGTGATTTCGCTGATGACCTGGGCGCGGCCTTCCAGGGCTGCATCGGCCATGCCGCGTGCATACAGGCGAATCGCGCGCGCCGAGTCATCGTTGCCGGGAACGATGTAGTCCACGCCTTCCGGGCTGTTGTTGGTGTCGACCACGCCGATCACCGGGATGCCCAGCTTCTTCGCCTCGACCACGGCGCCCTTCTGGTAGCCGACGTCGATGATGAAAATCGCATCGGGCAGGCCGCCCATTTCGCGGATGCCGCCCAGGCTGCGGTTCAGCTTGTCGACTTCGCGCTGCACGGTGAGGATTTCCTTCTTCGACAGACGACCCGGCTCGGCCAGCGAGGCTTCGAGGTCGTTCAGGCGCTTGATCGACTGCTTGACCGTCTTGAAGTTGGTCAGCATGCCGCCCAGCCAGCGCTGGTCGACGTAAGGCATACCGGCGCGCTGGGCTTCCTCGCGCACGATGTCGCGCGCTGCGCGCTTGGTGCCGACGAACAGCACGCTGCCCTTGTTGGCAGCCAGCTGGCGGACGAATTTCTGCGCGTCCTGGAACATCGGCAGCGACTTTTCCAGGTTGACGATATGAATCTTGTTGCGATGGCCGAAAATGAACGGGGCCATCTTGGGGTTCCAGAAGCGGGTCTGGTGGCCGAAGTGGACACCGGCTTCCAGCATTTGGCGCATGGTGACTGACGACATGAAAATCTCCTAAAGGGTTGAGCCTCCACCCGCCAGCAGCCGCGCGCCGTTGCCTGAACGCGCCGCCACCCTTTAATGACAGGTGTGCGAATTTGTCCGAACCATTTCGGACAGCCCGCGATTCTAATTCGAACGGGCGCTTATTTCAAGCTAATGCCGTTCGTCCTGAGCTCGTCAACTGCGCCGCGCAAAACAGTGTGAATTCAGCCATCTCGCGTTTCCTTCCGCGGCCTGCCCACGCCCTTCGATACCGCGCGGCGCTGAGTCAGGCGCTCGATCTCATCCTTGAACCGCTCGCTTCCCAGCGCCCAGCCCTTGTGCGTGCATTCCCGGATTTCCCTCAGGTCGTTGCCTGAAACGGCCGCCCTGAACAATTGCCGGTAGGCGCTTTGCCGATCTGCCGCGCTCCGGGCCAAGCGGAGATATTCCGGATGCGGCGTCAGCCAGTCTGCGTTCGGCCCGGCCTCGCCTTGCGCATTGAAGGCATAGCTCGACCAGCGATAGTCCCGGGGGTGAGCAACCATGTCCGCCCGCACCGGGTTGAGTTCGATGTAACGCATCAGGGTCAGCAGGTAGTGCTCGCTGTCCACGACCGTCGCGCGGTAGCGCCCTTCCCACAGGGTGCCGCTGCGCTTGTAAGCGTAATTGAAATACTGCACATACTTGCGGCCCACCGACTGGAATACTTTGCTGATGCTGTCGTCGAATTCAGGCGTTGCCAAAAGATGGATGTGGTTCGTCATCCACACGTAAGCGTGAAGGCGCAGGCCATGCTTGAGCGACGCTTCAATCAGGGCATCACGAAAGAACTGGTAATCCGCTTCGGCGGCAAAGATGGCCTGCCGGTTGTTGCCCCGCTGGATGATGTGCTGCGGCTGGCCGGGGATGACGTAGCGGGGAAGGCGGGCCATGGGGATTCATGTACGGGCGG
>DASVPF010000316.1:0-2037 GCA_036382965.1 Thiobacillus sp. | reverse complement strand
CGCCGCTGCCGGCGAAGAACGGCTCCCACACCGTATCGATATGGCCAAGCTGGTAGGCGCCGAGGACACGCGCGATGAGAAAGCCGATCACCGCGAGCACCGCGATCGGCACGCGCTGCAGCCAGCTCGCCGGCGTGTACGCCCAGCCCGGCGGGATGTCGGGCTTGCCCATCATGCCCTCCATGCTCATGCCCGGCATCATCGGCACCAGTATGGAGAAGCCGATCACCAGCGCGCCAATCAGCGTGTCGTTGGCGTAGGCCTCGGGCAGCGGCGTCCAGAATACCAGCGGCGCGAACAGCAGCCAGAAGCCGACCGCGGCGTTGGCCCACTGCGCCCACGGATAGCGGCGCGACCAATTGGCGGACAACAGGCTGAGGACGATCACCAGCAGGGCGCTGACGACATCGCTCCAGGTCATCGCCAGGTTGCGCCACGCGAACGACGGCAGGCCGCGCTCGGCCATCACGCGCAACTGGTTGGCGTCGGGCACGAAGTCGCTGAGATAGCCGAGCGTGAACGGACTGGTGAGCAGCCAGAAGCCGAGCATCAGGTTGAGGTAGTGCGGCCACAAGAGCTTGCGGTGGTCCTCGACCATCATGTCGTCCGCGTGCGCCCCCGCGGCGCCACGCGGACCCAGCTTCATGCCGCACTTGGGACACATGCCCGGCTTGCGGCGCACGACGTCGGGATGCATCGGGCAGGTGTATTCGGCTGCCTGCGGCGACGGGGGCGCAGCGGGTTCCAGGGTCGTGCCGCACCGCGGGCAGTTGCCCGGCGAAGACTGGCAGACTTCCTGGTGCATCGGGCAGGCATGCATCATGCAGCCGGGTGCCTGCGGCACGGCTTGCGCCACCTTCTTCGCCAAGGACGATGGCGGCTCCAGGCCGTGCTCGCGGTACCAGCCGAACGGATCGGCCTGCATTGCCGCCACCATCTTGGGCAGGGTCTGGCGCAGCGAATGCTGCGGCGTCCAATCGAGCAGAGTGCGGGCGCGCGTGATGTCGAGGGCGTAATGATCGTTGGCCCGGGCTATCATCCACGGCTTGATGAATTGCTCCGGGCCGGGCAGGTGGTCCTGAACCCAGGCGCCCACCTTTGCCATCGGCCCGGGGACACTGTGCGTCTCCCACGACTCGCCGCGGATCAGCCGCGAAAACGTGTGCTGCAGCTCGTCGTAGCTCAGCGTCTCCGGCTCGCCGATCAGGATCGCCGTCTCTGGCGGCAACTCCACGCGGCGCTCGATGGCGCGCTCGATCGCGTCGACCACGTCGTCAAGATGGACGAAGGCCTGGCCGTGCGAAGTTTCGCCGGAATACAGGTGACCGGCGAACTGCCCCTCGTAGATGCGCTGCATCTGGTGCGCGAGCGGCGGCGAATGGCAGACATCGTCGTAGACGCCTGCCAGCCGCAGGATCACCGCGGGAATCGCGCTGCGCTCCGCACGGATGATCGCCTCGGTGCGCACCTTCGACTCCGGATAGGCCCAGGTCGGTCCGATCGGCCAGTCCTCGTTGATGAGCTGGCCCGGCTCGCCCGGTGCGTGCACGAGCATGGTGCTGGCAAAAATGAATTGCTCGACCTCGAAGCCCTCGCGCAGTCCGCGCAGCATGCGTCCCGTGCCCTCGCGCAGCCCGCGCAGCAGGCGCCGCGTGCCCTCGACCGTGATGGCGTCGTAATTCGGGCTCGGCTTGCCTAGGAAGTCGTAGTAGGCGGCGAGATGCACCACCGCGGCGATGTGGGTCCCATGGTGCTCGCGCAGGATGCGCAGTCCCTCGCGCACGCTGTCGTCGGACGCGATATCGACCGGGATACGCACGCAATTTGGCGGCGGCGGAGCGGGCGCATTGCGGTCGAAGCCCACGACGTCGCTGAAACGCCCGGTCAGACGCTGCATCACCGCGCTGCCGATGCGTCCGTTGCAGCCCGTGATCAGGACGATTCTTTTCGGTTTCATCACTACAACTTCTCCAAAGATCGATCGTTACGTACCTTCTCTAGTGTCCTGAGTTGGGTATTCGCGCTAGATGCTTCCTC
>DASVPF010000315.1:0-3102 GCA_036382965.1 Thiobacillus sp. | reverse complement strand
CCTTCCAGCTGTTCCTCGGCGTGTATCAGGTCCGCCGGCGAAGCATTGTCCAGACTCAGCAGCCAGGCCAGCATCAGCCTGTCGCTGGCGCTGCGCGGGGCGAGCCCTTGCAGGCGCGCGATCTCGGCCCGCTGGGCGGTGGCGTCCTGCGCACCGAAGCGATGAATGAACGCGTTCATCTGGCCGAGCGTGAAAGCAGCCCCCTCCAAGGTGCCGCCGGCGATGGTCGGGGCTTGCGGGCGGGGGAGCGCCGCCGGCGCATCGTGGGCGCATCCGGTCAGGATCAGCCCCAGCCCCACTGCGAGCGACAGGAGCAGCATCAGGCTTCCTCGCCTTGCGCAGCGGCCAGTTCCACCCGGAAACAGGCACCCCACTGCGGACGGTCGACCAGGGCCGCCTCGCCCGCGTGGGCCTCGACATATTCCTTGACGATGGCGAGACCGAGCCCGCTGCCGCGGATCGGACCGGCGGGCTGCACACTGCCCAGATAGAAGGGCTGAAAGATGAAGGGGCGGTCTTTTTCCTGCACGCCCGGACCCTGGTCGCAGACCAGGATCTCCACCCGGCCGCCGGCGGTGCGGGCGGCCGTCACCTCGACCTTCCCGTCCCGCGGGCTGAAGCGGATGGCGTTGGACAGGAGGTTGTCGAACACCGTCGGCAGTTTTTCCCGGTCCCCCTTCAGGCGAACGCCCTGCGCGCGCATGCGGACATGCAGTCCCTTGGCGCGAATGGCCAGATCCTGACGCTGCCGCACCGAGCTCAGCAGTTCATCCAGGCCGAATACCGTCTGCAACAGCGGGTCGGGCCGCTGAACGATGCGGCTGTAGCGGACCAGGTCTTCGATCCGGCGCTGCAATTCGCGGGCATTGCTGCGCATGATGTCGGTGATCTCCTCCTGATGCGGCGTCAGCTCGCCGCCCACCTTGTCGGCCAGGAGTTCGACCCCTTCCCGCAGGGCCGTCAGCGGCGTCTTGAGTTCGTGCGACATGTGGCGCAGGAAGTGGATCTTTTGTTCTTCCAGTTCGATCAGCCGCAGCCGCAGCCAGTCGATCTGCGCCCCCAGGTAGACCAGGTCGCGGGGCCCGTTGTGGACCGGTCCGGGTGCCAGGTCGTTTTCGCCCAGACGCCGGATCGCCCGGGCCAGTTGCATCACCGGACGGTTGATCAGCCAGGAGAACAACAGCGCCAGAAAGAGCGACAGCGGCACCATCGCGAGCGCCTGCATGAACAGCGACTTGCGGGCCGCTTCGGCCGTTCTTTCCATGGCCGTGGTCTGGCGGTCGATGACCCGGTAGCTCTCGGCACTCATGGCCAGGGCCATGTCGTGGAGGCGGTCGAAGCGGGGCGCGATCGCGCTTGTCCATTCTGCCCGGCCGCCCGGCCGCTCGCCCAATTGCCGGAACAAGCCGGCCTCGGTGTAGGCGATGGCTTCCAGCCGGGTGCGCTGGCCGGGATCCAGGGGCATGCCCCGCAGCGTGGCGATCGAGTCCTGAAACTGGCGATGGACCCCGGCCACGCCCTGCCGCAGGGCCGGATCCTCCAGCACGTAATACTGGCCCGCGGCGCGTTGCAGGGCGCTCACCCCGTCCACCAGTTGCCGCGACGCCCGGGTGACCTGCACGGTCGTCGCCACCGAAAGATGCTTCTGCTGCATGATCTGTTCCAGCAGATGGGCCGCGTTGAGCATCCCGCCCAGCAGCGGCAGCGTCACCAGGGCGAACGCCACCAGCAGCAGCACGGTGAACGAGCGCGGGTAATGCAGGCGCAGCATCGGGGGCTTGAGCGCGATCCGGAACAAGGCGAACTCCTGGAATACACGATGCTTATCCAGTGTAGGCGGCTTTTCGGCCCAGTCGGCGGTGACGGCTGGCATGGCTACACGGTGCGCTTGAGCAGCCGCCGCAGCGCCGCGAGCGGGCGGGTGTTGAGGACGTCGTCTTTTTCCAGCCAGCCGCGCCGGGCCTGGCCGACGCCATACTTGAGATTGGAAAAATCGAAGGTGCTGTGGGCGTCGGAATCGATGCTGACCAGCACGCCTTCCTCCTTCGCCATCTGGCACTGGCTGTCGAGCAGATCGAGGCGCTCGGGATGGGCGTTGAGTTCGAGAAAGCAGCCGCGCGCCCGGGCATGGCGGATGAGGCGCAGCATGTCGACGTCGTAGGGCGCGCGCCGGTCGATCAGGCGGCCGCTGGGGTGCGCGAGCAGGCTGAAGTGGGGATGGTCCATCGCGCGCAGGATGCGCGCGGTCTGCCGCGCGCGCGACAGGTTGAACTGGCTGTGCACCGCGCCGACGACCAGGTCCAGCCGGCCCAGCACGTCATCCGGCAGGTCGAGGCTGCCGTCCTCCAGGATGTCCACCTCGATGCCCTTGAGCAAGGTGATGCCGTCGAGCTCGGGATTGAGGCGGTCGATCTCGTCGCACTGGCGGGCCAGGCGCTGCGGATCGAGTCCATGCGCCATGGCGAGCCGGCGCGAATGTTCTGTGATGGCAAGATACTCCAGCCCCTGGGCCTTCGCGGCCAGCGCCATGTCACGCAGGCTGTCGTGGCCGTCGGTGGCCGTGGTGTGGGCGTGCAGGTCGCCGCGCAGGTCGGGCAATTCCACCAGCGCGGGCAGGCGCCCGGCGTGCGCCGCCTCGATCTCGCCGCGATTCTCGCGCAGTTCCGGCGGGATGAACGGCAGGCCCACGCTGCGATAGACCGAAGCCTCGTCGTCGCCGGCGACGCGCTCGGCGCCGCGAAACACCCCGTATTCGTTGAGCTTGAGGCCGCGTGCCTGTGCCATGCGGCGGATCGCGATGTTGTGGGCCCTGGAGCCGGTGAAGTAGTGCAGTGCCGCGCCATAGGCCTGCTGCGCGACCACGCGCAGGTCGACCTGCAGTCCGCTCTTGAGGACGACGCTGGCGCGCGTGGCGCCGGCCGAGATCACGTCGGCCACTTCGTCGTAGGCGGTGAAGTGCTGCATCACCGGACTGTCGCCGGCGGCGCGATCTCCGTATGCCCGCCGCAGCCTGGCTGCTGTGCGGCACGCTCGCTTTGCAGGTGCATGCGCTGGCGCTGCCGGAATTTCTCCGCACCGCTCTGCACGAGGTGTCGGCGCCCT
>DASVPF010000314.1:0-1719 GCA_036382965.1 Thiobacillus sp. | reverse complement strand
TTGCTCGCGCTGTATTTCACCCCTACGGCATCGAGCCGGCTTTTCAGCGCGGCCATGTCCCGAACCGCCAGCGCGATATGGCGGTCGCGGCCGCCGTGCTCCGGGCGGATCGAGCCTGCATCGGGATTGGGCAGCTGCATCAGGTGCAGTTGCTGGCCGCCGCCCAGGTCGTACCACTCGCCGGGGTAAGGCAGGTCGGGGCGATCCGGATACGGCTTCAGTCCCAGCACCGACTCGTAAAAGCTTTTCGCCCGCGCCAGGTCGGAAACGAGGAGGCCGGCGTGCAGCAACGCGGAAATCTCAGGCATGGCGTGTCTCGTTGAGTTGATCGTCTTCCATGTGGCCGGAAAACAGGCTGGCGGTGACGATCATGATGGCGCCGATCCATTCCTGCACGCCCATGCGCTCGTCGGAGAGGAAATACGCCGCGATCGCCGCCACCACCAGTTCGGACAGGAAAATCACGATGGCCTGGTTGGCCGGCACGCGTGCGAGGCCGAATTGCACGGCGTAGGTCATGCTGCCGATGGCGACACCGACGCCGGTCAGCAGCAGCCAGGTGCCCACTTCGGCCGTCGGCATGAAGTCGAGTTCGGCCGGTTTGAGCAGGATGCCGAGCAGCGTCAGCAGCGCCGCGCCCGCCCACACCGCGACGGCCTTGGCGCCTTCGGCCACGCCGTCCAGATGGCGGCTGATGACGTTGCTTGCCGCGAACATCACGCCCGCCGACAGTCCCAGCCATTCGGCGACATTGCGCGGCAGCGGCCATTCGCCGGGCCGCCACAGCATGGCGAGTGCACCGCTCGCCGCCAGCGCCATCACCGCCCAGCCGGCGCGGTTGAGTTTCTCGTGCAGCAAAAAACGGGAAAACAGCACCGTCCACAGCGGCGACAGATAGAACAGCAGCAGCACGCGCACCACCTCGCCTTCCAGCACCGCCAGCACGTAGGCCAGATTGGTCCAGCCTGCCGCCAGGCCGAGCGCGACCAGCCACGGCCACTTCCCGCGCGCAGCACGCAGCGCACGGACATGCAGCCCGCCCAGCAGCACCAGCGGCAAACCGTAGGAGAAAAAGCCCGACGCGAGACCGCCCACCCCCGCCTGATCCAGCAGGCGGTAGGGGTACCACACCAGCCCCCACAGCGAGGCGGCGTAGACGAGACTGCCGATGGCAAGGGTGCGCTGCACGGGAATCGACGGCATGGGGCTTTATAATGTGAGGCTTAGTGAAACCACGGCTTTTTGAGTTTCCGAAAAAATCGCGCCAGTCTCAGCGACCGTTCGCCCTGAGCTTGTCGAAGGGCTGCCTGGATAACAGCGGGGCTTCGACAAGCTCAGCCCGAACGGGAACTTTGACCCAAGCTTGATGGAATCCCAATGAAGCCGACTTTATCAAACTTGGCATTGCAATGACTCCGCGTCTCGAACAACTCCACCCCTATCCATTCCAGAAGTTGCGCGAGCTGTTCGCCGGGGTGGCGCCGAACCCCGAACTCGCGCCGATCAACCTGTCGATCGGCGAACCCAGGCATCCGACGCCCGCTTTCATCAAGGACGCGCTGGTCGCGGGCCTGGGCGGGCTTTCGAATTATCCCATCACTCAGGGCTCGGATGCATTGCGTGGCGCCATCGCCGCGTGGGCCGGGCGGCGAGTTCGATGCCATAGCGGTCGGCCTCGGATTCGTTGTCGCGGCTGTTGGGCAGGGTCAGCGCAATGTC
>DASVPF010000313.1:0-8762 GCA_036382965.1 Thiobacillus sp. | reverse complement strand
ATCGGTCACCTCCCTCATCAATACGGAACCCCTTCGGCGTACGGGAAATCCTTACCATGCAGACCGGATTTGAGAGGTCCTGCGCAGGTGCTTCAGTGCCCGTTTGCCTGTAGCCACTGCTCCAGCATCATCACCACCCAGATCATCACGCCGTAATAGCTGGCGTGGGGGCCGCGCTGCATGGCGAGCATGTGCTCGAGATAGGCCGGCTGGATCCAGCCGCGCTGTTTGAAATCCGCCAGGCTGTCGCCGACGAGCTCGCCGAGCGGGGCGTATTGGGTGCTCCACACGCCGAACGGCAGGCCGAAGCCGTGCTTCGATTTGGTGATGATCTTGTCCGGCAGCAGGTCGCGCAATGCTTCCTTGAAGAACCAGCGCAGGGTCTGGCCGCGCACCTTGTCGTCCACCGGCAGATGATGGGCGAAAGCCATCATGCGATCGTCGAGCAGCGGGTAGCGCACCTCGATGCCCGCCGCTTCGGTCATGGTGCCCACCTTGCGCAGATCGTTGTCGGCCAGGGTGAACTTCAGGTCGAGGTGCATCATGCGGTTGATGTAATGGTCCGACGTGGTGCGCTCATACACGTCGATGAGCGCGGCGTCGGCCATCGAAGGGTCGACTGCATCGATGAAATCCGCCGTCAGGATCTGTTCGAGCGGGGTGCGATGCAGGAAGTTGTAGGATTCCAGCCGCAGCGGCAGCCCCATGTTGGCCTGGCGCACGTAGCTTTTCAGCTTGGCGAGCGGAAAGCGGTCGGATAATCCCGGCAGCTGTGCGACCGGCTCGATCAGGCCGCGCCGCAGCAGCGCGGGGAGATGGGCGTAGGCCTCGAACAGGCGCTGCTTGGCGTAGCGCGCATTGCCGCCGAAGATTTCGTCGCCGCCGTCGCCCGCGAGCATGCGCTCGAACCCCGCATCGCGCGCGGCCTTGGCGCAAAAGTAGGTCGGCACCGCGGAGTCGTTGCCGAACGGCTCGTCGTATTCGCGGGCGATGACGGGAATCGCCGTCACAATGTCGGCCGGCTTCAGGTAATACTCGTGGCTGCGGCTGCCGTAGCGCTCGGCCGCACAGCGCGCGTATTCCATTTCGTCGAAGCCGTCGGCGTCGAAGCCGATGGAAAAGGTGTCGACCGGCGCGCCGCGCGCGGCGGTCAGGGTGCCGACGAGGGTGGAGCTGTCGGTGCCGCCGGAGAGAAACGCGGCGGTGGCAGGTGCATCGGCGTCGCGCACGGCCTGATCGAGTACGCTGCGGAAAGTGCGGCGCCGGGTATCGAAGTCGGCGTCGACGGGGGTGTAATCGGCCTGCCAGTAGAAGCGGGTAGCGAGCTGGCCGTTTGTCAGGGTGGCGATCTGCCCCGGCAGCAGTTTATGCACGCGCTTATACAGGCTGCGCGGGGCGGGGATGGCGTGGAAATACAGGTAGTCGTAGATCGCCTGCGGATCGATGTTACGCCCCACGTCGGGATGGGCCGCGACGCTCTGCGCGCTGCTGCCGAACACCAGGCTTCCGCCGCGATGCGCATAGCACAGGCGTTCGGCGCCGCTGCGATCGAGCACCAGGCAGGCTGTTTTCTTCAGTGGTTCGAGTACCGCGAAGGCGAAATTGCCCTGCATCAGGGTCGGCAATGTTTCACCGTGGCGCACCCAGCCGTGCGCCACCGCCACGGCGGGACTCCGGTCGCGCGCGATGAAGGCCAGCTCGTCGTCGAGAAACTGCGGGCGCCCGGTCAGCGTGGCGGCGAGCCCGTTCTCGACGTGAATGTCGGCCTTGCCGAAGCGCGAGCACGCCGCCACCCCCAGCATCAGGCTGCTGTGCTCGTGCAGCAGCCCTTCCGGCGACAGACAGGCAGCACGTCCCATGTACCTGATCAGATCCCGATGTGCGCCGTGGTCGCCCAGCCAGCCGAAAATGCCATCCATGGTGTGTGTTGTGTCAGTGTGATACGGGATAATGTCCGCCAATATAAACGAACCGGCCAGATCGACACGAATCCGGTCAGCCCTTTGCGGCAAGATGCTGCGTCGGATCAATAACGACAGAAAGCGCATGAGTTTGAGTGAGTTTTTCGACAAGGTGATGAAGACGCTGGCGTTTCACGGGCGCCGGTTGCGACGCGGGCTGCGTGGACTGCGCTGGGGCCTGTCGCGGCAGCCGGCGATGCGCCCGATCATCGTGGTCGGCTGTTCGCGCGCCGGCACCACGCTGGTCTACAAGATCCTGTCCGAGTCGCGCGAGGTCGGCAGCCTGCAGCGCGAAACCCACGATTACTGGATGGGTCTGCATCCGCCGGCTGACAAGAACTGGGATACCCATGCGCTGGGGACGAACGATGGCAGCGCCAAGGATCGCGATCGCGTCAGCCGCTATTTCTACAGCTGGACTGGCCGCCATCGCTGGGTCGACAAGAACAACCAGAACGGCCTCTGCATTCCCTATCTGCACGCGCTGTTTCCCGATGCCGTGTTCGTCTTCGTCAAGCGCAGCCCGGGCGACAACCTCAATTCGCTGATCGAGGGCTGGAACAAGCCCGACGAATTCGCCACCTGGTCGAAGGGTCTGCCGGCCACCGTGGCGGTGGAGAACGGGCAGTTGCATCAGTGGTGTTTCTTCCTGGCCGAGGGCTGGCGCAATTATGTGAACGCGCCAGTCGAGGCGGTGGCCGCGTTCCAGTACGCCGCGATCAACCGGGCCATCCTCGATGCGAAAGCCAGCCTGCCGGCGGGGCAGTGGGTCGAGGTGTTCTACGAAGACTTCCTGCGCGATCCGTCTGCCACCTTCCGCCAGCTGTTCGAAGGCTGCGGCCTCGCTTTTGACGCGCGCCTGCAGGCGCATTGCGCCGAAGTGCTCGACGTTCCCTACAACGCTTTTTCCGAAATCCGTCTGGATAAATGGAAGGACGGCCGCAATCGGGAAAGAATCGAACGGGTGCTGCCGCAGGTGGCCGAGGTGGCGGCACAGATGGGCTATCGATGACGGCGTTGGCGCTTATCGTCGCGATGGTGCTCATATTCTGGGCAGGCGTGCTGCTGGCATTCGCGGGGCCCCTGGCGGCTCGCTGGCGCGAGCCGGTGCTGCGCCGGCCGGTGCTCGTCATCGAGAGCGACGACTGGGGCGCGGGGCCCCTGGCGCAGGCGGACGCGCTGGCCCGTCTGTCGGCCCTGCTGCAGGGGATACGCGACCGCAACGGACGTTCCGCCGTGATGACGCTGGGGGTGGTGCTGGAGGTGCCGGACGGCACGCGCATTGCCGCGACCGGCTGTACCGAGTATCACGCCCTGCCTCTTGCCGATGCGCGGTTCCAGGATGTGCGCGCGGCGATACGGGACGGGGTTCGGGCAGGGGTGTTTGCACCGCAGTTGCACGGCCAATGCCACTACTGGCCGGCGGCATTGCTGGCGGCTGCGCAGAAGGATGTCTCGGTCCGGAATTGGCTCGCTGCGCCGGAGCCCGCCCTGACCGAGGCGCTTCCCTCCCATCTGCAAAGCCGCTGGGTCGATGCATCGATCCTGCCATCGCGCGCCCTGCCGAATGAATCCATTCAGCAAGCCGTCGCTGCGGAGGCTGCGGCGTATCGGGCGGTTTTCGGTCGAATGCCGCAAGTGGCGGTCGCCCCCACCTTTGTCTGGAACGATGCGGTCGAGGCGGCCTGGGCCCAGGCCGGGATCGACGTCGTCGTCACGCCCGGCCAGCGTGCCACCTGCCGCAATGCCGCAGGCGTTCCCGCGTGCGTGGATGCCACAATAATGACCGGCGAGCGTTCGGCCGCGGGGCAGACCTATCTCCTGCGCGACGTGTATTTCGAGCCGGCGCTTGGGCATGTGCCGCAGCGGCTGGTGGATGGACTCAAGGCGCGCGCCCGGCAGGGGCGCGCATGCCTGGTTGAAACCCATCGCTTCAATTTCCTGCAGGCGCAGGACGCCAGCCTGGCCGCGCTCGATGCGGGGTTGAATGCAGCGCTGGCCGCATGCCCGAAAATGCGCTTTCTTACGCCGCTCGAGCTGGGACATGCCATCCAGAGGCGCGACCCGGCATGGATCGAAAACCGGCTGCGGCCGCGCCTCGCAGCCTGGCGCGCGCGGCTGGACGAGATTCCGCGCTTCCGTCGAATGGCGCGCCTGAGCGGTCTGGCGTTGCCGCTCGCCTGGCTGGAGCGCGCGCTATGAGCCCGCGCTTCTCGGTCGTCATTCCCGCATACAACGCCGCCGCGACGCTGGCGCGCGCGATCGAATCGGTACGTGCGCAGAGCTGGCCGGCACACGAAATCATCGTGGTCGACGACGGCTCGACCGATGCCACTGCCGAGGTCGCGCGCCGGTTCGGCGACGCGGTGCGGTTGATTCGACAACAGAACAGCGGCGTTTCGGTGGCGCGCAACGCCGGCGCTGCGGCGGCTACCGGCGACTGGCTCGCGTTTCTGGATGCCGACGACTGGTACGCGGAAGATCGCATCAAGCTGCATGCCGGGTGGATTGCGGACGACGCGACGCTGGACTGCCTGACCGGCGACTACGACTATCGCAACGATGCCGGCGGCCTGCTCGGCACCTCGATGGCACAGCACGAATCGGGGCGCATGCTGCTGGCGAAAGCTGCCGGCGCGACGCGGGTGGTGATGGAAACGCCGGCAGAGATCACCGCCTTCGTGGCCGACCATTTCGGCGATACGCATACACTGTCGGTTCCGCGCGCCCGCTTTGTCGCGCTAGGAGGCTATCCGACCGGTTTCAAGGTATGCGAGGACGTGCATTTTCTGACCCGGGTGGTGGCAAATAGCCGCCGCATCGGCGTGATCTGCCAGAGTCTCGGTGTGTACGTGATCCATGGCGGCAGTGCCACGCGCCGCAATCCGGTGGCGGCTCAGCGCGAGAACGTGCGCACGCTGACCGACCTGGTGCAACTGGCGGAAAACTTCCCGGGCCCGGTCAGGTGGGGCGTGGTTGCACGAATGCAAAACGCGCGTTACAACCTTGGCTGCGCATTGAGCAAAAGCGGCCGGCGTGTCGCGGCCGTCATCGCCGTGTTGCCCGGCTTGATCGCGCGCCCTGGTTGGCAAAGCCTGCGCGACGTGCTGTCGATGCTGAAAGGATGAGCGTGTGAACCGCCTGCTGGTGCTGACCGAGCTGTTTCTGCCGACGAAAGGCGGGACTGCGGTATGGGCCGCCGAGGTCTACAAGCGCCTCGGCGGCAAGGACATCCATATCGTCACCGCCGACGTGCACGGCGCGGCAGCAGTCGATGCGCTGCACCCCAACACCATCCATCGCCTCAATCTCAAGCGCGTCGCCTGGTTGCGCCCCGAATCGCTGGCGATGTATGCGCGCTTCTTCTTCAAGTCGCTGGCGCTGGCGCTCACGCACCGCTTCGATGCCCTCCACGCTTTCCGCGCCCTGCCCGAAGGACTGGTGGCATGGGCGGTGGCACGGCTGACGTTCCACCCGGTGGTGATCTATGCCCATGGCGAAGAACTCACCACCTGGGGACGCGGCGGCAAGTACAAGGCGATGCGCTTTGCCCTGCGCCATGCCGACCGGGTCGTCGCGAACAGCGAGCACACGCGCGCCACGCTGCGGGAGATGGGGGTCGACGCGGCGCGCATCGCGGTCATCTATCCGGGGGTCGACGTATCGGTGTTCAGGCCGGGTCTGGACGGCGCCGGCCTGCGCGAGAGCCTGGGCATCCGCCCCGACGAAAAACTGGTGTTCTCGGTCGGCCGGTTGTCGCGCCGCAAGGGCTTTGACCAGACGATCCGCGCGGTGGCGCGGTTGCGCGCCGAGAATTTTCCGGTGCGGTATGTCATCGGCGGCATCGGCGAGGACGCCGCTTATCTGGACGGCCTTATACAGGAACATCGATTGCAGGGAATCGCCCATCGGATCGGTGCAGTGGGAGAAGCCGATCTGCCGCGCTGGCTGAACGCCTGCGATGTGTTTGCCATGCCCAATCGCGACATTAGTGGCGACAATGAAGGCTTCGGCATGGTGTTCATCGAAGCCGCCGCGTGCGGCAAGCCGAGTTTGGCGGGCGAGGCGGGCGGCACCGGGTCTGCGGTGCTGGACAGGGTCACCGGCCTGCGGGTGGATGGCGCATCGCTCGATGCGGTGGCGCAGGGATTGCGCGCGCTGGTTGGCGATGCGGATTTATGCCGGCGACTCGGCGCGGCTGGCCTTGCCAGAGTGGCGGCGCAGTTTAGTTGGGAAGCGGTCACGCTTAAAACCAGAGGAGAAACCGGATGAAAACTCGTCATCTCGCGTGGGGTGTCGCACTGGGGCTCGCCATGAATGGTTCCGCGCAGGCGGCGCTGGACACGACGCCGGACGAAATAGCCGTGCTGCCCGCGTATTGCGATGCCAAGATGGGAAGGAGAACGCCAGAGTCGGTGAGCTTCTGGCAGGAAAAGATGGGGCATGCCAACTGGATACACATCCATCACTATTGCGGCGGGCTGATCGAGTTGAATCGTTATTACCGCAGCAGCACCGGCCGAAAAAAAGCCAACCTGCATAATGCGGTCAACGAATTCACGGGTATGGTGAATGCTTTCACGCCCGATTTCTTTCTGCTTCCCGAGGCCTACCTGAATCGCGGCAAGGCGCATAAATTCATGGGCAGGGATGCCGAGGCGGTGAACGATTTCCTGAAGGCCATCGAGATCAATCCCCGGCTCGCACCTGCCAGTTTGGAATTGGCTGACCTCTACGTAAAATCGGGCAAGAAGGGAGAGGCGCTGGCGGTGTTGAGGAAAGGGCTGGAGCAGTCACCCTCCACCAAGAGCCTGCGCCGCCGCTATCAGGAGTTGGGCGGCGATTTGAGCGCCATCCCGGAAACCACCGCCCCTGCGACGCCACGACCCGTCGCGTCCGAACAGCCTGCCTCGCAGGCAGCGTCGGCTCCGCCGCAGGCGGCCGAGCCTGACACCGCACCGGTAACGCAACAGAAAATTGGCAACAAAACCAATCCATGGTGTCGCTTCTGCCCGGACGGGCCCGCAGAAGCAGCGAAGCCGAAGGCAAACTGACAACCATGTTTTACAGGCAAAAGAACCAATTGCAGCGTTGGTGGTTTGCGCGGAATATCCGGAGTGTTTTGAACACGCCCCCCCTCGGCCTGGGGGGAGGAGCAGCGCCTGCGGTGCTGTCCCAGCTTCAGCACAAGGATGTATTGATGTATCTGGCGGCGGTGAAGTCATTCGCACGCCATCTGCTGCCGGGCGAGGTCCATGTAGTGGACGATGGCAGCCTGACAGAGGCTGATCATGCGCTTTTGGAGCAGCACATTCCGGGCATCCAGTTTCATGAGTTGGCGAAGTACCGCGAGCCCGGTCTGCCGCAAGGTGGATGCTGGGAGCGCCTGATCGCGATTGCGCGCTTGTCGCAGACCCGGTACACCATTCAGCTGGATTCCGACACGCTGACGCTGGCGCACGTCAGTGAGGTTGCTTCGGCGGTTCAACTGGGGCGATCGTTTGCCATTGGCACTTGGGACAAACAGAAGATCGAATCGGCAATCGAGCGGGCGCGTACCGCACAAAGCCGGATCGAAGGTACCCGCCCACACGTACAACTGCTGGCGGAAGCGAATTTCGATCGCTTCCAGGATGCAGCGGCATTGAAATATGTACGGGGCTGTGCCGGCTTCTCGGGGTTTGCGCCCGGCGCCGGCAAGATCGAACTGATGCGCAGCCTGTCTGGCCAGATGCAGGCCCTGATCGGCGAGCGCTGGCTGGAGTGGGGGAGTGAGCAGGTGATGTCGAACCTAGTGGTGGCGAACCAGGCGGATGCCATTGTTCTGCCCCACCCCGGTTATGCGGACTGCGAAAAGATGCGTCAGGGCACGACGCGTTTCGTGCATTTCATCGGCACCTGCCGCTTCCGGGATGGGCGCTATGCCAGGCTGGTCAACCAGGTGTTTAACGCGTAGCCGGCAGCAAGGACCGCTGAGCGAGACGATTCATGAACCTTGATACGCTGAAGCAGTCACCCTTCGGTCTTGTTCTGGCGCCCGCCAAGCTGGCAATCTACACCGTGCTGGGATTTCTGAAGTACCACCTGAAGCCGAGAATCAGGGTGGTGCTTGTGTTGTCCAGCATGCGGTCTGGCTCGACCCTGCTCAAATCGCTCATGGCGCAGGGGGAGGATGTCTCGCTCCTGGATGAATTTCATTTCATTCCCTACGCAAACCACAATCAATATTTTTTTTATTACCTCGTTTCACGTTTGAGCGACAAGCCCATCATCGTTCTCAAGAAACCATTCAACAATGTGGCAGCGCATCTGCCGCTATACGGGAAAACGCCGCTCAGCGGCGTGCGGAACATCGTGCTCTATCGGCATCCCTACGAGACCCTGCTTTCGTTGAAAGCCCTTCAGCGGCGCAAGCAATACGGCGCGTTCAGCGATGAGCAGTGCGTGGCCTATTGGGGCGATACTTACGAAGCCGTTTTCAACAACGTCGATACGAATCGGGACACCCTGTTTGTTCGGTATGAACATCTGACTGGGCAGACCGAATATGTGACCAGACAGATTTTCGAGTTTATCGGCTCGGCGCACGCGGAAGGCGCGAGGGGGTACGGGGACTACGTCTGGAAGGCGGGGCTGGACGACGATTCCGACAAGATCCGCTCGCGCACTGTACACGAGGCGGAGGTCGCCGATCCGGCAGGGTTCGAGACGTTCTTCCGCAACGTGCCCGGCACGAACGAGCCGTTCGTCTTTTACATGTACTTCGAGCCGAACGGCAGCTCGAGCACGTTCTCGAGCTCG
>DASVPF010000312.1:0-4039 GCA_036382965.1 Thiobacillus sp. | reverse complement strand
TGGGGCCGCATACCTTCAACTTCGAGGAGGCGACGCGGCGGGCGATCGAAGCCGGTGCGGCGCTGCGGGTGAACGACGTTGCGGAATTGATGGCAAGCGCGTTAAAGCTGCTGAGCGATGCGCCGGCGCGTGCCCGCATGGGCGAGGCCGGGCTGGCGTTCGCCGCACGCCATCGCGGCGCGGCGACGCGGGTAGCTGGGCTTATTTCGCCGCTGTTACCGGCTTCAGATGCTGGTCGATCGCGGCCAGGTCGTCCGGGCTGAGGCTGCCGACGGCGGCCTTGAGCGACAGGCCGGCCAGCAGATATTCGTAGCGTGCGCCGGCGAGATCGCGGCGGGCGGACAGCACCTGCTGCTCGGCGTTCAGCAGGTCGAGGTTGGTGCGCACGCCGACCTGCAGGCCCAGCTTGGTGGAATCGAGCTGCGCCTTGCTGGAGACGAGCGCCTGTTCCAGCGCCTGCACGCGGGCGACGCCGCTGCTGACGTTGAGCCAGGCCTGGCGCGCCTGCAGACTGGCGTCGCGGAGGGCGTTTTCCAGGTCCTGGCGCGCTTTTTCCTGATTGGCGACGGCTTCGCGCACGCGCGCGCTGGTCAGCCCGCCCTGGTAGATCGGCAGGTTGAGTTCGAGGCCGATGCTGGCGGTGCGGGTGTCCACCTGCAGGGTGCCGAAATTCTGGTTGTTGACGACGGTGTAGCCGGCGACGGCGTCGAGCGTAGGGAGGTGGCCGGCGCGGTTGCGTTCGACTTCCTGGTCGGCGATGGTCTTGGAAATGCGCTGGATTTCGGCCTGCAGGTTGCCGTCGACGGCGCGTGCGGCCCAGTCGTCGATGCCGGCGGCTTCGGGCTGCAGCAGCTTGTTGTCGATCAGGGTGTCGAGCGCACCGGGCGGCTTGCCGATGAGTTTCTCCAGCGCGCGCAGGCGGATGTTGAGCGTGTTCTGCTCGGCGATTTCCTGCGCGACTGCGAGGTCGTAGCGCGCCTGCGCTTCGTGGGTGTCGGTGATGGTGGCGGTGCCGACTTCGAAGTTGCGTTTGGCCGACGCCAGCTGTTCGGTGATCGCGGCCTTTTGCGCATTGATGAAGGCGATGTTGTCCTGCGACTGCAGCACGTCGAAATACGCTTGCGCCACGCGCAGGATCAGATCCTGCCCAGCCACCTTGAGCTGCGCTTCGGCAATCTTCACCTGGCCCTTGGACTGTTCGTACTGCACCCAATTCTGCCGGCGGAACAGCGGCTGGGCGGCGTTGATCGCCAGGCCGTTGGAGGTGAAATTCGCATCGCCGCCGGGCAGGCTGGAATCGACCTGGTTGTAGCGCACGTTGCTGCCCAGATTGACGTTGGGCAGCAGGCCGGCGCGCGCCTGCGGAATCTTTTCCAGGCCGGCCTGATAGGCGGCGCGGGCGGAGGCGTATTGCGCATCGTAGGCCTGCGCATCGCGGAACATGTCGGACAGGTTGGCGGCGTGGGCGGCGGGCGCCAGCGCCAGCGTCAGTGCAAGAAACAGGGGCTTGAATTGCATGATGGTCCAGTTCTAAAAATGGGGTCAATAGCGCGGCATCGCTGGATCGACTTCGTCCGCCCACGCCGCCACGCCGCCCGACAGATTGACGACATCGTCAAATCCCGCCGTTTCAAGATAGCGTGCAGCGTGGAAACTGCGAACGCCATGATGGCAGATGACCACGGTTTCCGCTTCCTTGTTCAATTCGGCGAGGCGTGCCGGCAGTTCGCCCATCGGAATCAGGGTCGCGCCGGGCAGACGGCACAGGTTCCATTCCCACGGCTCGCGCACGTCGAGCAGTACCGGCGCATGTCCGGCCTGCAGGTAGGCGGCGAGTTCGGCGGGGCGGAACTGGCGCATCAGAAAACAAATGCGGCCGGCTGCGGCGCGTTGACCAGCGGCGCCACGCAGGTTTCGAACAGCGTTACGCTGCGGGTGGCGCCGGGCGCAGTGCAGGTGATGAGCTGCGCCTGCATCACCGGCGCCGTCCCGACGATGGCGAACATCCGCCCGCCCACTCTAAGGCGGCGGCGCCAGGCGTCCGACAGCAGCGGGGTCGAGCCGGTCAGCACGATCACATCGAAGCCGGCCGCGTCGGGCCAGTCGTGGGCAGCGTCGCCGGGGTGCAAGGCGACATTGTCGAAGCCGTGCGCGCGCAGCTTCTGCGTCGCGCTGGCGGTGAATTCGGGAACGATGTCGACCGACACGACCTCGGCGGCCAGAGAGGCCAGGAGCGCGGTGAGATAACCGCTGCCGGTGCCGACTTCGAGTACGCGGTCGGTGGGGCGGATGGCGAGTTCCTGGATCACCCGCGCTTCGAGCTTCGGCGTCCACATCGACTGGCCGTGGCCGAGCGGGATTTCCATGTCGACGAAGGCCAGCGCCTTGTGCGCTTCCGGCACGAAGTCTTCGCGGCGCACCTTGAACAGCAGGTCGAGCACGTCCTGATTCAGCACATCCCAGGGGCGGATCTGCTGTTCCACCATGTTGTAGCGCGCCTGCTCCATGTCCATGCGGTCCCTTGAATATCAATAAGTTAGACGGGGTCGTGCCTTGCAATTATTCCACATTTCGGCTACCTTGAGCCGCTCGCCAGGGGTCTCCAGCCGGATGTTGCCGGACTGGAGTGAGACATACCCTTTGAACCTGATGCGGTTGAGACCGCCGTAGGGAGGTGTTTGATGCCTCCTGCTTTTTCGGAGCGCCACCATGAACGCCGCCATACCCAATCAAGCAGCCAAATTCCTCGCCGCCACCGCCCACGTCGACGAGGCCGCGGTGCAGCCACTGCCGAATTCACGCAAGATCTATGTTCAGGGCAGCCAGCCCGACATCCGCGTGCCGATGCGCGAAGTCAGCCAGGCCGATACGCCGCTGATGTTCAGCGGCGAGAACGGCGCAGGTGGCGCGCACTCCGAACCGAATCCGCCGATTTTCGTCTACGACTGCTCCGGCCCCTACACTGACCCGACGGCGAAGATCGACATCCGCACCGGCCTGCCGGCACTGCGCACGCGCTGGATCGAGGCACGCGGCGACACCGAAATCCTGGCCGACCTGAGTTCGGAATACGGCCGCCAGCAGGCGGCCAATCCCGAACTGGCGACGATGCGTTTTCCCGACCTGCATCGCCATCCGCGCCGCGCCAGGGCGGGCATGAACGTGACGCAGATGCACTACGCGCGCCAGGGCATTGTCACGCCGGAGATGGAGTTCATCGCCATCCGCGAGAACAACAACCGCGCCGCCTACCTGGAATCGCTGAAGGCGTCCGGCCCGCAGGGCGCGAAGCTCGCCGCGCTGATGAACCGCCAGCATCCCGGGCAGAACTTCGGTGCGAATCTGCAGAACGAGATCACCCCCGAGTTCGTGCGCAGCGAAATCGCGCGCGGCCGCGCCATCATCCCCAACAACATCAACCACCCAGAATCCGAGCCGATGATCATCGGCCGCAACTTCCTGGTGAAGATCAACGCCAACATCGGCAACTCGGCGCTCGGTTCCAGCATCCAGGAAGAAGTCGAGAAGATGACCTGGGCGATCCGCTGGGGCGGCGACACCGTAATGGATCTCTCCACCGGCAAGAACATCCACGAGACGCGCGAGTGGATCATCCGCAATAGCCCGGTGCCCATCGGCACCGTGCCGATCTACCAGGCGCTGGAGAAGGTCGACGGCAAGGCCGAGGAGCTGACCTGGGAGATGTTCCGCGACACGCTGATCGAGCAGGCCGAGCAGGGCGTCGACTACTTCACCATCCACGCTGGCGTGCTCTTGCGCTACGTGCCGATGACCGCCAACCGCATGACCGGCATCGTCTCGCGCGGCGGCTCGATCATGGCCAAGTGGTGCCTCGCGCATCACAAGGAGAGCTTCCTCTACACGCACTTCGAGGACATCTGCGACATCATGAAGGCCTACGACGTCGCCTTCTCGCTTGGTGACGGCCTGCGCCCCGGGTCGATCTACGACGCCAACGACGAGGCGCAGATCGCGGAATTGAAGACCTTGGGGGAATTGACCCGGGTCGCCTGGAAGC
>DASVPF010000311.1:0-3276 GCA_036382965.1 Thiobacillus sp. | reverse complement strand
TGTGCGATGCCGCGTACCCGGGGGCGGTGTCGATCTTCGGCGAGGGACCGAAGATCGCATCGAGCCCGGCGTTCGAGCCCATCATCCTCAGCAGCCGCGCTCGGTCAGCCGCGGTCGGATACTCCCTCGCGATCTTGTGGTGCAGGCTCGCGGCGGTTTCGCTCATCATTTCCCCCTGCGTTCCGGCGTGGGCTGAAAGCGTGCGAGCGTAGTGCGGGCGATCTCGATAATCGTTGCCCGGTCTTCGTCGCTCAGGTTTTCGGCGCTATCGAAGCGCGCATGCACGTCGGCCGGGATGGCCGTCGCCGCCTCGCGCAGGGCATGTTCAGCCTCCGTCATCCGCTCAAGCGGCACGCCATCAAAAAGTTTTGCGGTCAATGCCAGCAGCACGGCGATCTGTGCAGCCACGGAGACCGGTTCGAATTCCGGCTGCTTGAGGCAGGCGCGGATGCGTCGACCGTGCTCGATTATCGTGCGGGTGGCTTCATCCAGGCGGGCGCCGAAGCGGGAAAAGGTCTCGAGTTCCTCGAACTGCGCATAGGCGAGCTTGAGGTCGCCCGTGACCGCGCGGTAGGCCGCACGTTGCGCCTTGCCGCCGACGCGCGAGACGGATTTGCCGACGTCGGCCGCAGGCAGCACGCCCAGTTCGAACAGCGACGGCGAAAGGTAAATCTGCCCGTCGGTGATGGAAATCAGGTTGGTCGGGATGTAGGCGGAAATGTCCTGCGCCTCGGTTTCGATGATCGGCAGCGCAGTCAGCGATCCGCCGCCGAGTTCCGGGCGCAGATGCGTTGCGCGCTCCAGCAGCCGCGAGTGGATGTAAAAGATGTCGCCCGGAAAGGCTTCCCGGCCGGGCGGGCGGCGCAGCAACAGCGACAGCTCGCGATAGGCGCGCGCATGATGCGTGAGGTCGTCGTAAACCACCAGCACGTCGCGGCCTTGTTCCATGAAATGCTCGGCGATGCTGGTCGCGGCGTAAGGCGCGATATAGGCGAGACCGGGCGGATCGCTGCCCTCGGTGACGACCACGATGGTGTAATCCAGCGCACCCTTTTCGCGCAGGACGGCGGCCACCTTGGCCACGTCGGACGCGCGCTGTCCGATGGCGCAATACACGCACAGCACATTCTGTCCGCGTTGATTGAGTATCGTGTCGAGCGCGATCGCGGTCTTGCCGGTCTGGCGGTCGCCGACGATCAGTTCGCGCTGGCCGCGTCCGATGGGAACGAGCGCATCGATGACCTTGATGCCGGTCTGCAACGGCACGCTGACCGGCGCGCGGTCCATGATGTGCGGCGCCGTGCGTTCGATGGGCAGGCGGGCTTTGGCCGCCACCGGACCCAGGCCGTCCAGCGGCCGCCCCAATGGATTGACGATGCGTCCGATCAATCCGTCTCCCACCGGCACGTCCATCACGTGTCCCCTGCGCTCGACTTCGTCGCCCGCTTGCAAGGCCCAGTAGTCGCCCAGCAGAACGACGCCGATTTCATCTTCATCGACGTTGAAGGCGATGCCATACAGATCGCCGGGAAACTTCAGCACCTCCTCGAAACCCACGCCGGGAAGGCCGGAGACTTTCACGATGCCGGCGGCGATGCGGGTGATCGTGCCCACTTCCCGTGGCGCCAGCCGCGGCGCAAAGGCTTCCCGCGCCCGACGCATTTCCGCGAAGGCGCCGTCGAACGCCGGCAGCAGGCGCTCAGGCTGCGTGTCCATGGGCGTTTTCCCCGGCCTTTGCTGCGGCTTCGGGTTGCGCTTTCAACAGCGCGTCGACGGCCTTTCCCAGCGATGCGAGATAGTCTGCGACACTCCACGCCACCTTGTGGCCGTTGCTGCCGATCTCGATGCCGCTGACCAGATCCGGCGCGGTTTCGAACCGGACCTGCATTTTCCCGCCCAGGGTTTCCCTGAGCGCGGTTTCAATGGCGGCGCGGTGTGGCGGAGACAGGGCGAAGGCGGTGCGAACGAGCAGTGGGCCGGACGACGCCTCGAAGGCCGATTTCAGGCCGGCCAGCGCCGCATCGTCCAGCTCGCGCAAACGGCGCAGGAACACGTCGGTCATGCGCTCTTCCAACGTGGCCCCGGCGAGATCGGCCAGAACCTTGCGTGCAATGGCCAGCACCTCCTCACGCGTGCGCCGGGCGAGCGCCTCGTCCAGGCCTTGTCGTTCGCGTATCAGCGCTTCCTGCTGCCTGGCGCGCAAGCTGTCGGACGCCTGCCGCGCTGCATCGAGCAGCCGCAGGCGTTCGGCTTTCGCCTCGCCGGTCGCCTGGCTCCACAGCGCGTCGCGCTGGCGGTCGAATTCCGCGTTCCTGTGCTGAAACGCATCGCGTTCCTTTTCAGCCTCGGCTCTTTTTGCGTCGGCGTCTGCCAGGGCCAGGGCGATCCGCTTCTCGCGCGCGTCGATGGCGTCGAGAATGGGCCGGTACAGGAAGCGCTTCAACAACCCCACCAGGATGAGGAAGTTGACGGCTTGCGCGATGACGGTAAACCAGTCGATCAGCATGAATTACTTCCCTGCGGCCTGGGCGATGGCATGGCTCCAGAACGGATTGGCAAAAACGAGGATCATCGAGACCACGAAACAGTAGATCGCGATCGACTCGATCATCGCCAGGCCCACGAACAGGGTGCGGGTGATGGTCGTTGCGGCATCGGGCTGCTGCGCCAGCGAACTCAAGGCGGTGGCGACTGCGCGTCCCTCGCCGAGCGCGGGCCCGATGCTTCCCAGGGCGATGGTCAGGCCGGCGGTGACGATTGAAGCGATTGCGATGAGTGTCATGCTGTCCATGGTGCGTCCTTTCGTGGTGGGCGGCGCGGTGTCAGTCCCCGGACTCCGGCTTGCGCGCGCGCGTGGCGGCCGCGATGTAAACCGTGGCCAGGATGGTGAAGATGTAGGCTTGCACCATGCCGGTCAAGAGGCCGAGCGCGCTCAGGGCGATCGGGAAGATGAAGGGCGCGATGCTCAGCAGAATGGCGAGGATCATCGTTCCGCTCATCATGTTGCCGAACAGGCGAACGGCCAGGGCGAGGGTGCGCGAGAGTTCGCTGATGATGTTGAACGGCAGCATGATGGCCGTCGGCTTGAGGTATTCCTTGAGATAGCCGCCCAGCCCCTGCTCCGCGATGCCATACAGCGGCACCGCCACGAATACACAGATCGCCAGCGCCGTCGTGGTCGAGAGCGAGCCGGTCGGCGGCGCATAGCCGGGAACGACGGTGAACAGCGCAGCCGTCGCGATGAACAGGAACAGCGTGCCGAGAAAGCCGAGATAC
>DASVPF010000310.1:0-16509 GCA_036382965.1 Thiobacillus sp. | reverse complement strand
GTGAACGTAGGTTTCCCACTTGGCCTGCCGTTCGGCCTCGGCCTTTTTGCGCCGTACTACTTCCTGCCTTTTTCTCGCTTCGGCAGCGGACGCCGCCAGTTTCTTAAGCTCTGCAACAGTACGCCGCGTCCCTGGTTTTTCAATCGGCTGTTGTTCGCGCTGCCAGGCCAGGAAACGTAATTTCAGCTTGCGCTCGGCCTGCTGTGCATTCCCGCTCAACATCAGTTTGAGCATCGCGGTTTTCTCGGCCGCAGGAAGCGCGGCGATCCAGACACCCAGTTCCGCGTCATTGTAGCTATCGGGTTTTGAACCTTGCCGGTCAGAGCGTCCGGCGGCGGCCAGCAGATCCTCATCGACTTCCAGAAATTCCGCCAGCGATTGCTGGGCAGCGGTCAGCCGGGACAGTCCGGGCGGCGGTTGGGGCTCGGCGGCCTGTTCGTCAACCTCGCCAGCAGCCCACACAGCGGATGCTACCGGTCGGATTAGAGTGGGGCGTTTGTCCAAACTCTGTCCAATTTGTGTCCAACCCGCTTGGTCAACATGCGGGTGGGGAGAGAAGTCAACGAAATAGCCGCCCCATCGCTTTGGGTAAGGGATCTGCGCTAACCAATTGATTTGTTAGCGCCTTACTCCCACTCGATCGTCGCCGGCGGCTTGCCGCAGATGTCATAGACGACGCGATTGATACCGCGCACTTCGTTGATGATGCGGTTGGACACCTTGCCGAGCAGGGAATAGGGCAGTTCGGCCCAGTGCGCGGTCATGAAATCGCTGGTGACGACCGCGCGCAGGGCCACGACGTAGTCGTAGGTGCGGCCGTCGCCCATCACGCCGACGCTTTTCACCGGCAGGAACACGGCGAAGGCCTGGCTGGTTTTGTCGTACCAGGAGACTTCGCCGTCACCGTGGGCACGCAACTCCTCGATGAAGATCGCGTCCGCCCGCCTGAGCAGGTCGGCGAATTCGCGCTTCACCTCGCCGAGGATGCGCACCCCCAGACCCGGACCCGGGAAGGGATGGCGGTATACCATGTCGTGCGGCAGCCCCAAGGCGATGCCGAGTTCGCGCACTTCGTCCTTGAACAGTTCGCGCAGCGGTTCCAGCAGCTTCAGGTGCAGCGTATCGGGCAGGCCGCCGACGTTGTGGTGGCTCTTGATGGTGTGCGCCTTCTTGGTCTTGGCGCTGGCCGATTCGATCACATCGGGATAGATGGTGCCCTGCGCCAGCCATTTGGCGTTCGGCAGCTTCTCGGCTTCTTCCTGGAACACGTGGACGAACTCGCGGCCGATGATCTTGCGCTTCTGCTCGGGGTCGGAGACACCAGCAAGCGCGTCCATGAAACGGTCGCGGGCGTCGGCGTGGACGACCTTGACGCCGAGGTTGTCGGCGAAAGTCTGCATCACCTGCTCGGCCTCGTTCAGGCGCAGCAGGCCGTTGTCGACGAACACGCAAGTGAGTTGCCGGCCGATGGCGCGATGCAGCAGCGCGGCGACCACCGAGGAATCGACGCCACCGGACAAACCCAGAATCACTTCGTCGCTGCCGACTTCACTACGTACCTTGCCGATCGCCTCGTCGACGTAATCGGGCATGTTCCAGTCGCCCGCGCAACCACACAAGTCGCGCACGAAGCGGTTGAGGATGGTTTTTCCCTGCAGCGTGTGGGTGACTTCGGGGTGGAACTGCACGCCGTAAAACTTGCGGTCTTCGTCGGCCATCGCGGCAATCGGCGTGGCGGCATTGCTCGCCATCACCTTGAAGCCGGGCGGCAGCGCGGTGACCTTGTCGCCGTGGCTCATCCACACGTCGAGCAGGCCGTGGCCTTCGTCGTTGACGCGGTCCTGGATGTCGCGCAGCAGCGCGGTGTGGCCGCGCGCGCGGATTTCGGCGTAGCCGAACTCGCGCTTGGCGGCGGACTCGACCTGCCCGCCGAGCTGTGCCGCCATCGTCTGCATGCCGTAGCAGATTCCCAGCACCGGCACGCCGAGCGTGAACACGACGTCGGGTGCGCGCGGCGTTTCCTCCTCGTAGACCGAATGCGGCCCGCCCGAGAGGATGATGCCGGCCGGTGAAAACTCGCGGATGAACGCGTCTGTCACGTCGTTGGAATGCAGTTCGCAATACACGCCCGCCTCGCGAACGCGGCGTGCAATGAGCTGGGTGTACTGGGAACCGAAATCGAGGATGAGGATTTTCTGGTGCATTTTTTCTTGGGGCTGGGAGCTAGGGTCTAGGAGAGCTAGGGTCTGGGGGTCCAGGGGTTTGAAAAAAGTAAGCTACGCGCAGCGTGACTTCTCCTAAATCCGAGCCCCTGAATCCTAGCCCCTACTCGACGCGATAGTTCGGCGCTTCCTTGGTGATCTGCACGTCGTGCACGTGCGATTCGCGCACGCCGGCCGAGGTGATCTCGACGAATTCGGCCTTGGCGTGCATGTTGGCGATGGTGGCGACGCCGAGGTAACCCATGCTGGAGCGCAGGCCCCCCATCAACTGGTGGATCACGCCGAGCACGCTGCCCTTGTAGGGCACGCGACCTTCGATGCCTTCGGGCACGAGCTTTTCGGCGCTCTTTTCGTTGTCCTGGAAGTAGCGATCGGACGAGCCTTGCTGCATCGCACCGAGCGAACCCATGCCGCGATACGATTTGTACGAACGGCCCTGGAACAGCTCGACCTCGCCCGGCGCCTCTTCGGTGCCGGCCAAAAGGCCGCCGAGCATCACGCAGTTGGCGCCGGCTGCCAGCGCCTTGGCGATGTCGCCCGAATAGCGGATGCCGCCGTCGGCAATCACCCCGACGCCGCTGCCCGCCAGCGCGTCGGCCACGTTTGCCACCGCGGTGATCTGCGGCACGCCGACGCCAGCGACCATGCGCGTGGTGCAGATCGAACCCGGGCCGATGCCAACCTTGACCGCATCCGCACCGTGTTCGACCAGTGCTGCGGCAGCCGCTGCGGTGGCGATGTTGCCGCCGATGACCTGCACGCCGGGGAAGTTCTGCTTGACCCACTTGACGCGGTCGAGCACGCCCTTGGAATGGCCGTGCGCCGTATCCACGGTAATCACGTCGACGCCGGCGGCGACCAGCGCGGCGACGCGCTCTTCGGTGCCCTCGCCGGTACCGACCGCTGCGCCCACGCGCAGGCGGCCCATCGCATCCTTGCTCGCCAGCGGGTGCTCGCTGGATTTCTGGATGTCCTTGACGGTAATCAGCCCGCACAGCTCGAACGCATCGTTCACCACCAATACGCGCTCCAGCCGGTGCTTGTGCAGCAATGCCATGGCTTCGTCGCGGTTGGCGCCCTCCTTCACCGTCACCAGCCGCTCTTTCGGCGTCATGATGTTGGCGACCGGCTGGTCGAGACGGGTTTCGAAGCGCAGGTCACGGTTGGTGACGATGCCGACCACCTTGCCGCCCTCGATTACCGGCAGGCCGGAAATTCGCTTGGCGCGGGTGATCTCGAGCACCTGGCGCACCGTCATCTGCGGCGCGACGATGATCGGATCCTTGACCACCCCCGACTCGAAGCGCTTGACCGCCGCCACTTGCGCCGCCTGCTGCTCGGCGCTCATGTTCTTGTGGACGATGCCAAGCCCGCCTTCCTGCGCCAGCGCAATCGCCAGGCGCGCCTCGGTCACCGTATCCATGGCGGCCGACAACAGGGGCAAATTGAGGGTGATCGTGCGCGTCAACTGGGTGGACAGGCTGACTTCACGGGGGAGGATGGCAGAATGGGCGGGAACGAGCAGAACGTCGTCGAACGTCAGCGCTTTTTGCAAAACACGCATGGGCTTTCCTTAACGCAAAGCGGAATTATACGCGCCCGCCCTGCCGCCGCACAAACCCGCGGAATCCCGCGCCTGCTTGGTCGTAATCTACCAATTCATTCGCATGCCCGGCGGTTGACTCCCGCGCACGATGCGGCTAACTTTGCGAACAGCATTCAACCTGCTAGGGCGCGCAGTTCGGCAGCCCGCCCCTGACGCCATACCACTCGAGGAGATAAAACAATGTCCAAAGTTTTGCTTGCCCTGACTTCCGTCGCCCTGCTGGGTCTGTCTGGCTGTGCCGATCTTTACATCAACCAGCCCGGTGGCGGCAAACCTGCCGCGGCGGCAGAACCTGCCAAAGCCGCGATCAGCGCCGAAGCGCAGGCCGCGCTCAGCGCGGCGCAGGCGGACGTCAAAGCCGCAAAAGCCAAGAACGCCCTGTGGACGACAGCAGAAAACGCATTGAAGGCGGCTGAAGCGGCTGCCGAGCAAGGCGACAGCGCAACCGTGCTGAAGCAGGCCAAACTGGCCAGCGACCATGTCCAGAAGGGTATGGCGCAGCTCAACTATCCGATGCTCAAAGTCGGTGACTGATTTACCCCGCCTCGGCAATCAAGCCTTCCGGATTCATGCCGGAAGGCTTTTGTTTTTGGGCGCCCTGGCGTTCGCTGCCCACGCGCACGCCGATCTCTATAAATGGACGGATGCACAGGGCAAGGTGCATTACTCGGATCAGCGGCCGACGGTGAAGGCCCAGATCGTTAAGACCCCTGTTGCGGGTCAGGCTGAAACCACGAACCCGGCGACGCAATCGCTCGACACCAAGGAACAGGCCTACCAGAAGCGCCGCAAGGACGCCGAGGACGCGCGCGCCAAAGCCGACAAGGAAGCCGAGCAGGCACGCGTCCAGCGCGAAAACTGCGACAAGGCGCGCACCAATCTCGGCACCTTGCAAAACACCCCGAACGTTTACACCACCGATGCCGCCGGACAGCGCATTTACATGGACGATGCGGCACGCGCCCGCGCACTGGCCGCCAGCCAGAAAGCCGTTTCCGATTTCTGTAAGTGAAGCGGCCGCACGGCCGCCGATTTATGCCGCGTCGGGCGTGTCCGCAGGTGCAGCGTCGCCGCCGCCCTTCCGGGTGACCTTGCCTTCCTCCGCGCGTTTGCGGCGCACTTCCTTGGGATCGGCAATCAGCGGACGATAGATTTCCACCCGATCCTGATCGCGCACCGTCTCATCCAGCTTGACCAGCTTGCTGAAAATCCCCACCTTGTTTTTGCCGAGATCGATCTCGGGAAAAACCTCCAGAACGCCGGACGCACGAATCGCCTCCTCAACGGTCGCGCCCTCGGCCACATTGGCCCGCAACAAGGGCTGCTGCCCGGACAGGGCATAGATCACCTCAACCCGGATCGTGTTGGCTGCACTCATAGGGCATACACCTCGTCGGCACGACGCACAAAGGCATCGACAAAACTGTTCGCGATATGGCTGAAAACCGGTGCCAGCAAGGTTTCCAGCACCCGGCTCGAGAATACGTACTGAAGGCGGAATTCAATCTTGCAGGCGTCGTCCCCCAGCGGAGAAAACACCCAGTCGCCTTCCAGTTCGGAAAACGGCCCGTGCTGCAACTTGATGCGCATTTCGCGCGGGGGCGTCTTGGCGTTTTCTGTGGTGAAACTCTGATGCACGCCCATGTAGGCAATATGGATGGTTGCCACGGTGCAATGCTCGTCGCGCAGTTTCAGTTCGGTGCCGCCGCACCAAGGCAGGAAATCGGGGTAATCCTCGACCCGATCCACCAGTTCGAACATGCGTTCGGGGGTATGCGCTACCAGCACACTTTTTTCCACACGCGCCATGAGTGCCTAAAGCTGTAAAATCGAGAATTGTACGCAAGCCCGCGCCCGCCATGAGCATCGCCGATAACAAAAAAGCCTTTCACGATTATTTCATCGAGGAAAAATTCGAGGCCGGCCTCGTGCTGGAAGGCTGGGAAGTCAAGGCCATCCGTGCAGGGCGGGTGCAGTTGAAAGAAGCCTACGTCGTCGTCAAGAACGGCGCGGTCTATCTGATCGGCTGCCACATCAGCCCGCTGCTCACGGCCTCCACCCACATCCACCCCGACCCCACGCGTTCGCGCAAACTGCTGCTGCATGCGGCGGAAATCAACAAGCTGATCGGCAAGACTGAACGCGCGGGTTTCACTCTGGTGCCGCTCGACATGCATTACGTCAAAGGCCGCATCAAGCTGGAAATCGGTCTGGCCAAGGGCAAAAAACAGCACGACAAGCGGGCAACGGAGAAAGAGCGCGAATGGCAGCGCGAAAAACAGCGCCTGGTCCGGTCCGCCCAGCATTAGCATGTCGCGCAGCGCAGACTAACGGATGAAATAATCCGATTAATGGTCAAATCTTACCTTGCAAAGCTGTCGAAATGTTGACTACAATTGCCAATATCTCGACACACAAGGACCTCCGATGTCGGCTCTTCCCGTTTATCAAGTTGAGTTCATTCCCTTGGAACGTCGTCTGGGCGATCGTCGCGTTGCCCCGAGCAATGCTGCGCTGCCACCCGGAATTATGGCAGACCGCCGCATGGCAACGATATCGGGTCGACGCACGGAAGACCGCAAATCCGCGACCCTGAAGGTCGTCTAGACACCTCCCCACGGGCGCGCTGCACGCCTGGTCGTATTTCCCTTTTGTCGTGGCGACGCCTTGATGTCGCCACTGACGTCTGTCTTTATTTTTCCGATCCCATAAGCGACAAACGGCTGGCAGGCACGACTGCGGCCGTGGGACAATTTGCTCTTCCGTTTCCCCCGAAAGTTGAGCCCCGCTTGCCCGTCACCGTCGCAGAACTTCCCGCCTTCATTGACATCATCGACGTCCGTTCCCCCAGCGAGTTTGCCGAAGACCACATTCCCGGTGCGATCAACCTGCCGGTGCTGGACGATGCCGAGCGCGCACGCGTCGGCACGCTGTACAAGCAAGTGTCGTCGTTCGAGGCCAAGAAAGTCGGCGCCGCGCTGGTGTCGCGCAACATCGCGCAGCATCTGGAAACCCGGTTCGCCGACCAACCCAAGTCCTACCGTCCGCTGATCTATTGCTGGCGCGGCGGCAGCCGCAGCGGGTCGCTGACGTACATCCTGCAGAAAATCGGCTTCGCCGCGGAGCAACTCGATGGCGGCTACAAGGCGTATCGGCGGCATGTGGTGGCCGAACTCGCCCGCCTACCGGCACAGTTCAAATATCGTGTGATATGCGGCCCCACCGGCAGCGGCAAAAGCCGCCTGCTGCAGGCACTGGCCGACGAAGGCGCCCAGGTGCTCGACCTCGAAGCACTGGCTGCACACCGGGGCTCGCTGCTGGGGGCGCTGCCCGGACAGAATCAGCCGTCGCAAAAATGGTTCGAAAGTGTCATCTGGTCCGCACTGAGCCGCTTCGACGCTACGCAGCCGGTGTTCGTCGAATCGGAAAGCAAGAAGATCGGCGCACTGCGGGTGCCGGACGCGCTGATCACCGCCATGCGCGGCAGCGCCTGTGTGCGCCTGGAAGTGCCGCTGGCGGCACGGGTCCGCTTGCTGACCGAGGATTACGTCCATTTCCTCGGCGACGCGGAAACGCTCAACCGTCAGCTTGCATACCTGGTCCCCCTGCGCGGCAGCGATACCGTCGCGGCCTGGCAGGCGCTGGCCAATCGGCAGGCGTGGGACGAACTGGTGGCGGTCCTGCTGGAACAGCATTACGACCCGGCCTATCTCAAATCGCTGTCGAGCAATTACGCGCCGGTGCCAACCGATCGCAGCTTCAGCACCGCAGATTTGTCCAGCCGCGGCTTGCACCAGCTGGCGCGGGACATCCTGGCCGCGGTGCCCCAGAACTAGAGCAGCTTGCCCAGCACGAAGCCGATGACGATGCCGATAATGACCGCCACGGTCAGGCCGCGATAGGTCAGCACATCCTTGGAATAGCCGCGGCGGATGGCGATGTAGGACACCAGATAGCCCACCGCATTGAGCAGCCAGATAAAGCCGATCGACAGCACCTTGACGATGATCGGACCGATGATCGGCACCAGGGCAATCACCCCCAGCAGCCAGGCAAAGGCATGGAAAAGCAAGCCCACTGCCAGCACGCCAATGGCAATCACACCGCGGTCGACGTTGAAATGCACGCCCAGCCACACCAGCCCGCCTATTCCGGTCCACAGCGGCAGCATCACCTTCCAGTTGCGCCACCACGGCATTCGCACGGTGGGTTCATCTGCTGTATCGAAGGGTTCAAATTCAGCCATGTTTCAGAGATTCCTGCGTCTGCGCGAACTCAGCCACGCCCCACCTCGATCACGTTCTGCACGTGCTGCAGGCGCGCCAGCAGGCGCGACAGCTGCTGCAGTTCCTTGATCCGCACGGTGAGCTGCATGGTGGCATACTCGCCGCGGCTTTCGGTGTTAACGCGCAGCACGTCGATCTTGTCCTTGGCGATGACGTCCGACACGTCGCGCAGCAGGCCCTGACGGTCGAATGCCTTGAGGCGGATATCCACTTCGAACGCGGCATTCGCATCGAGCAGCCATTGCGCCGGCAGCACGCGCGCGGGATTGGCGCGCTTGAGCGAAGCGCAGTCGGCGCGGTGCACGGTGAGCCCGCGCCCCACCGTGGTATAGGCCACGATGGCTTCCGGCGGCCGCGGTTTGCAGCAGCGCGCAAGCTGAAGCGGCACGTCGCCCAGGCCCGGGATGGTGACCGGATTGCCCGATTTGGCGCGTGCGCGCGGTTTCGCCGTCGCGACGAGCGCAGGCGCGGCCTTGCCCAATTCCTGCAGGGCATTGATCAGATCGCGCTGGCCCACGTCGCCGCGGCCAAGCGCGGCAAGGAACTCGTCGACCTTGCCGAACTTGAGACACTGCGCGAGTTTTTCCTGGTTCGCGTCCACCACGCCCAGGCGCTTGAGTTCCTTGTCCAGCAGGGTGCGGCCGAGACCGACCTGCTCGCCGACATCGCGCTGGCGGAACCAGGCGCGCACCTTGGAGCGCGCGCGGTGCGTCGCCAGATAGCCGAGCGCGGGGTTGAGCCAGTCGCGGCTCGGCGCACCTTCCTTGACGGTGACGATCTCGACGCGCTGGCCGTTGTCGAGCACGGTGTTGAGCGGCACCATCGCGCCGTCGACCTTGGCGCCGCGGCAGCGGTGCCCCAGATCGGTGTGCAGCGCGTAGGCGAAATCCACCGGTGTGGCACCGCGATCGAGCGCCACCACCCGCCCCTGCGGCGTCAGCACGTAGACCTGGTCGTGAAACAGTTCGGTCTTGAACTGTTCGGTGAATTCGCTGCTGTCGGCGACGTCGTCCTTCCATTCCAGGATGCGCCGCAGCCACGCGATCTTCTCCTCGTACTGCGCATCCTGCCTGCCGCCTTCCTTGTAGCGCCAGTGCGCGGCGACGCCGAGCTCGGCGTGGTGGTGCATGTCGAAGGTGCGGATCTGCACCTCGAGCGCGCGGTCCTCGGGGCCGATGACGGCGGTATGCAGCGAGCGGTAGTCGTTGCTCTTCGGCTGCGCGATGTAGTCGTCGAACTCGCCCGGAATCGGCTGCCACAGGTTGTGCACCAGCCCCAGCACGGTGTAGCAGTCGATCTCGTGCCGGACCAGCACGCGCACCGCGCGGATGTCGTACAGCTGCTCGAAACTTAACCGCTTGCGCCGCATCTTGTTGACGATGCTGGCGATGTGCTTGGGGCGGCCGCTGACTTCGGCCTCGATGCCGTGCAGCGCGAGTTCGGCCTGCAGCCGCTCGATGATGCCCTTGATGTAGGCCTCGCGGCTGGCGCGCTTCTCGTCGAGCTGCGCCGCGATCGCCTTGTAGGTGTCGGCCTCCAGATAACGGAACGCCCAATCCTCCATTTCCCACTTGATCTGCCACACGCCAAGCCGGTTCGCCAGCGGCGCGAACAGTTCGCGCGCCTGCTGGCCGAGCGCCTCGCGGATCGCGGCCTCCTGGCTGGCGGCGCCACGTTCCTGATCCGGGCGCTGCACGGCAGCGCAACGCAGCGCATGGGTGCGCTCGGCCAGCTTCACCAGCACCACGCGGATGTCCTCCACCATCGCCAGCACCATCTGGCGCAGGGCCTCCAGTTGGGCGTGCGGATCGACGCGCTTGTCGGTGGCGCTCGTTGCCAGCGTCTCGATGCGCGCCATCGCCGCGACCCCGCGTGCCAGCCGTGCCGCAGTGCCGAAGCGCGCATCGAAATCCGGTGCCTCGCCCAGACAGGCATGCAGCAACGCGGCGGCCACGGCATCGGCGCCGACCCGCAGTTCGGCCACGATCAGAGCCGCGCCGACGCTATGCGAGAAAGCCGCCGTGCTGCCCAGCCGATCGTGCGCATAGGCCAGCGCCCACCACGGCAGGTCGTTCTCCGCCACCGGCAGCACGCGCGCCAGCGCCTGCCGCGCCGACTCGATGTCGGTGGCGTCGAAACAGCGGGGACGGACGGCTTCGTTCATGGGGCGGCGGCTTGCCAGTAGCGGCGGTGGGATGGCCGATATTCTGCGGCCACCACTCCGGCTTCGCCAAACGTCAGCGTGATGAGGCCCCCGGTGTCGCTGCGCAGGATGCGCACCCCGCGATCGCGGAAGCGCGCCATGACCTGTGGATGGGGATGACGGTAGCGGTTGCGATAGCCGACCGTAAACACGCCGTAGCGCGGCTGCACCCACTCGACGAATTCGGCCTGCGACGAGGTGCGGCTGCCGTGATGCCCCACCACCAGCACCGTCGCCGCAATCGGCGCGCCGGATTCCAGCAATTCGAGTTCGCCGCGCCGCTCGGCGTCCCCCGTGATCAGCAGACTTTGTTCGCCGCGGCTGACTTTGAGCACGCAGCTGTAATCGTTGTCGCGGCGGCCGGACTCGGCATAGGCCGTGGCGGGCGGATTCAGAATCTCGAAGCGCACGCCATCCCACAGCCAGTACTGGCCGCGCTGGCAGTGACGCGGCGACGGCGGCGCCTGCAGCAGCGGACTCGCCGCGGGCAGGCCATGCAGCAGCCAGCCCGTCGGGATGTCGCGCACCACCGAGCGCAGTCCGCCGCTGTGATCGCGGTCGTCGTGCGAGACGATCACGCCGGACAATTCGCCGACCCCCGATGCGCGCAGATACGGGACGACGATGCGTTCGCCCGCATCGCTGTCGTCGAACGCCGGGCCGGTGTCGTACAGCAGCGCATGGTTCGCGGTACGGATCAGGACGGCGGTTCCCTGCCCGACGTCGATGACATCGGCGCGAAACGTGCCTGCTGACGGTTCGCTGGCGGGTGGCAGCAACAGCGGCAACCACAGCACCGCCCCCAGCGCGCGCAGTGGAAACCCGCGCGGCAACAGCAGCCACAGCGTGCCGACGAGCGCCAGCACGAGCGCGGCCGCCTCCGGGGCGGGCCGCGCAGCCACCGCCCACGGCAGCGCACTGGCCCAGGCAAGTCCCTGCCCCAGCCATGCCATCAGCGCCGCGGCCCATTGCCACAGCGGCGGTGCCATCACCCCCAGCAAGGCCAGCGGCGTGACCAGCCAACTGACGACCGGAATCGCCACCGCATTGGCCAAGGGCGAAACGATCGATACCTGCTGGAACAGCAGCAGCAAGGCCGGCGCCAGCGCCAGCGTCACCGCCGCCTGCACACTCACCCAGCCGCGCAGTTTTTCCGGCACGGCCACACGCCCGAACGTCACCCACAGGATCGCCGCCATCGCCCCGAACGACAGCCAGAACCCGGCCGCCAACACCGCCCACGGATCGATCAGCAACACCGCAAACAGGGCCCACAGCAGCGCCGAGAATGGCCGCGGCTCGCGCCGCCCCCACAGTGCCAGCGCCAGCACGCCGAGCATGAACAGTGTGCGCTGCGCCGGTACCTGGAACCCGGCCAGCACGACATAGCCCAACGCCGCCAGCACCGCCGCAACCAGACCCGCCTGCCGCGCCGGCAGCCGCTCCGCCGCGAGCGGCCAGCGGCGCCAGCCGAATGCCACCACCCAGCCCGCCAGCGCGGCGATCATGGTGACGTGCAGCCCTGAAATGCTGAGGAGATGATTGACGCCGGTACGGGTAAAGGTGCGCCACTGTTCATACGGAATGCCGCGCTGGTCGCCGATCACCAGCGCGGCGACGCCGCCGGCGTAGGGCGCGTTTCCCAGGGTCGCGGCCATCCGGTTGCGCAGGGTCTCGCGCGTTGCCGCAATCCAGGCAACGGGCGTGGCTGCACGCGCTGCGAGGCGCTGCGGGGGCGGACGCTCACGCACATAACCGGACGCCGCGATTCCCTGTTCCAGCATCCACGCCTCCAGGTCGAAGCCATGCGGGTTGTGCGTGCCGTAAGGCCGTTTCAGCCGCACGGTGAAGCGCCAGCGCTCGCCGGCGTGGATCGTCGGCTGCGGCGCTGCACCGCGCGGCCAGTAGCGCACGATCTGGATGCGCTGCATCCTGGAGAGACCCGGCGTCAGTACCCGCTCGACATCGAACGTGAAGCGTTCGCCGCGCGCATTGGGGTACGGCACATCGCTGACCACGCCAACGAGGTCGACATCCACCCCTTGCCAGTGATCGGGCAGCTGATCGGCCAACCGCAGTTCGGCCCGCCATGCGGCCCAGCTTATGCCAAGCGCGACGCACAGCAGTGCAACGCCGCCGCGGCGCAGCGTTTCGGACAGGGGACGGGAAAAACGCGGCAACAGCAGCACGCCGGACAATAGCGGCAGCAGCCATAGCCAGCGCACCGGCGGCAACGCGGTTTGCTGTTGCAGCAGCCAGACCCCCAGGCAGAACGCGATGAGATAGGCCCGCATCGCGTCGCGTATTAGACTGGTTGCAGCGTCCCGTCCACCAGCCGCAGCCGGCGATCCATGCGCGCGGCCAGTTCGGCGTCGTGGGTGACCACAATCAGGCTGGTGCCCTGCCTGCGGTTGAGTTCGCGCATCAGGTCGAACACGGCGTCGGCCGTATGGCGGTCGAGATTGCCGGTGGGTTCGTCGGCGAGGATGCACGCGGGATGCGTCACCAGCGCGCGCGCGATCGCCACGCGCTGGCGTTCGCCGCCGGAGAGCTCGCCCGGACGATGAACCAGACGGTGGCCAAGTCCGACTGCCTCCAGCATCTCGCCGGCACGCGCCAGCGCCTCGCCGCGATCCATGCGGCGGATGAGAAGCGGCATGGCTGTATTTTCGGCAGCGGAAAATTCCGGCAGCAGGTGGTGAAACTGGTAGACGAAGCCGAGCGCGGTATTGCGCAGCTCGCAGCGCGCCGTTTCGGACAGGGCAAACGGATCGCGCCCCAGCAGCTCCACCGCGCCGCGGGTCGGCGTGTCCAGGCCGCCGAGCAGATGCAGCAGCGTGCTCTTGCCCGAGCCGGAGGCGCCGACGATGGCCAACGACTCGCCCGCTGCCAGTTCCAGATCGACTTGATCCAGAACCGGCACGTCGACCTTGCCCTGGCGGAAGGTTTTGCCCAGGCCGGTACAGCGCAGCACGACCTCACTCATAGCGCAGCGCCTCCGCCGGGTTGATGCGCGACGCGCGCCAGCTCGGGTAGAGCGTGGCGAAGAGGCTGATGAGGAGCGAGACCCCGCCGATGATGCCGACGTCGTTCCATTCCAGCTTGGACGGCAGGCGGCTGATGTAATACACGTCGGCCGGGAACAGATCCATGCCGGACAGGCGCTCGATGAAAGGCACGACGGTTTCGACGTTGAGCGCGAGCAGCACGCCGCCCACCACGCCGAGCAGCGTGCCGAACACGCCGATGAAGGCCCCCTGGACGATGAAGATTTTCATGATCGATCCGGGACGCGCGCCGAGGGTGCGCAGGATGGCGATGTCGGACTGTTTGTCGGTCACCGCCATCACCAGGGTGGAGACGATGTTGAATGCAGCCACCGCGACGATCAGCAGCAGGATCAGGAACATCATGCGCTTCTCGATCGACACGGCGCGGAAGAAATTGGCGTGGCTTTGCGTCCAGTCGGTCAGGTAGTAATCGCCCCTCATGGTTCTGGACAGCTCACGCGTCACAAAGGGCGCACGGAACAGGTCGGCCAGCTTCAGCCGTACGCCCGACACGTCATCGCCCAGCCGCAGCAGCTTCTGCGCGTCCTGCAGATGGATCAGCGCAAGGCCGGAGTCGTATTCGAACATGCCCGCCTCGAAGATGCCGGTGACGGTGAATTGCTTGATGCGCGGCATCACCCCGGCCGGCGTGATGTTGCCCTGCGGCGTGAGCAATACCAGCTTGTCGCCGGGCACCACGTTCAGCACGCGGGCAAGTTCGCCGCCGAGGATGATGCCGAATTCGCCGGGTTTGAGATCGGCCAGTTTTCCCGCCTTCATGTGCTGCGCAAAATCGGCCACCTGGTTTTCCAGTTCCGGCACTACGCCGCGAATGATCGCGCCGCGCACCATGTCGCCGTTGGCCAGCATGCCCTGCGCGTTGACGTAGGGCGCGCCGGACACGACTTCGCTGTTCTGCCTGGCCTGCGCCAGCACGCCGCGCCAGTCGGCCAGGCGATCCGCCGGGCCGCTGATTTCCAGGTGTGCAGCCACGCCGAGAATGCGCGCACGCAATTCTTCCTGGAAGCCGTTCATCACGGAGAGCACCACGATCAGCGCCATCACGCCGAGCGCGATGCCCGCCATGGAGACGATGGAAATGAAGGAGATGAAATGGTTGCGGCGCTGGGCGTGGGTATAGCGCAGGCCGACCAAGAGTTCAAAGGGAAGCAAAACAGGGCTCGTCTAATGTTTGGTTCGAGTATGCCACAGCTGCCTACTCGCCCAGCAGGTGCAGCAACACGCTGCGCATTTTAGAGGTGGCGTGAGGCATACAGGCCCTTGCCGCGGGTGGGGACGGTGATTTCATGGAAGGCCTGGCGCATGCCGCCATTCCAGCGAATCCGCTTTGTTACACTCGACCCATGTTGTGCCTCATCCCCTATCTGTTCCCATCCGCGCGCCTGCTGGAAACCGCAGCGCAGGATCTGCGTCTGCCTGCGCTGCAAACCCTGCTGGCGCGCGGCAACCGCCAGCCCTGTCCGGCCAAGGGCGTGGAAGCCGCCCTGTGCGAGGCGCTGGGAATCACGCGCCAGCAAGACTGGCCGCTCGCCCCGATCACCCTGGAAGCGGACGGCGGGGTGGCCGGAGACGCTTACTGGCTGCGCGCCGATCCGGTGCATTTGCGGGTGATGCGCGACCGCATCGTGTTGACGGACTGCAGCGCACTCGATTTGTCGCAACGGGAGGCCGACGCCCTCGCCGCCACGATCAGCCGGCATTTTGGCACCGAACTCAGCCCAGCGCCGCTTCGCCCGCAACGCTGGTATGTGCGACTCCCGCACGCGCCGCGCCTGACCACCACCTCGTTGTCTGTTGCAGTGGGTCGCGATATCGATCCGCTGCTGCCGCAAGGCGCGGATGCCATGCACTACCGAGCCCGCTTGAACGAACTGCAGATGTTGCTGCACGATCATCCGGTCAACCTGGCACGCGAAGCGCGCGGCGCGTTGCCGGTGAATTCGCTGTGGCTGTGGGGCGGCGGCAGCAAGCCTGCGGTGCCCGCAACCCGCCTGTCCATTTATTCGTGTAATGACGAGGCGCGCGCGCTGGGTGCATTCTGCAACGCAGCGATTCATCCCTTTCCCCTGCGCTGGGAGAAATCCCTGCTCGACACGGAAAGCGTAGTCCTGCTGGATAGTTTGGCGCCGGCCGGGCAGTGCGGCGATCCCTACGGCTGGCGTGAGGCCATCCGCGTGCTGGAGGAGAACTGGTTCGAGCCGCTGCTTGGCAGCCTGCGCACGCTTGGCGGACCGGGTGTGCATCTGGCCGATCCGGTCAGCGGCAAGGCGCTGCATCTGCAGCGAGCCGACCTCTGGAAAGTCTGGCGGCGACCGCGCAGCCTGATCTCGATGCTGGCCTGAACGCTGGCCGGTTCAGACCGGCGTCGCCCACAAATCGTGCTCGTCGGCTTCGTCCACCCGAACCTGCAGACGCGTACCGGGCTTGAGATCGAACACGCCTTCCAGATACACCACGCCGTCGATTTCCGGTGCGTCGGCGTGGCTGCGCGCCAGCGTGCCGACCTCGTCCTCCTCGTCGACCATGACTTCGATGGTCTTGCCGATCTTGGCATCGAGCCTGGCCGCCGAGATCTCCGCCTGCACGTCCATGAAGCGTTCCAGGCGTTCTTCCTTCAGGTCTTCCGGCACGGCGTCGGGCAGCGCGTTCGCCGCGGCACCTTCGACCGGCGAATACTTGAAGCAACCGACGCGGTCGAGCTGCGCCTCCTTGAGGAAGGCCAGCAACTCCTCGAATTCGGCATCGGTCTCGCCGGGAAAGCCGACGATGAAGGTCGAGCGCAGCGTGAGGCCGGGCACCGCGGTCCGCCATGACTGGATGCGGTCGAGCGTTTTCTCGACTGCGCCGGGACGCTTCATAAGCTTCAGAATACGCGGGCTGGCATGTTGCAAGGGAATATCCAGATAGGGCAGGATGATGCCGTCGGCCATCAGCGGAATCGCGTCGTCCACGCTGGGATACGGATACACGTAATGCAGCCGCACCCAGGCGCCCAGACTCCCCAACGCACCGGCCAGTTCGGTCATGCGCGTTTTCAGCGGGCGGCCGCTCCAGAAACCGGGGCGGTATTTCACGTCCACCCCGTAGGCGCTGGTGTCCTGCGACACCACCAGCAGTTCCT
>DASVPF010000309.1:0-1771 GCA_036382965.1 Thiobacillus sp. | reverse complement strand
CGAACTCGCCGGGCGGCTGGCGGCGTGGCCGCCGTATGCCTCGCAGCGCAATTTCGGCGCGTCCACGCTCGACTGGTGCTACACCGCCGCCGGCCGCTTCGACATCTACGTGCATGGCGGGCAGAAACTGTGGGATTACGCTGCCGGCGCGTTGATCCTGGAGGAGGCGGGCGGACGGCTGGCCTCCCTGTCGGGCAGCTTCGACATCGCCAACCTCTGGGAGCGTTCCGTCGTCGCCTCGGCCAGTCCGGAGCTGTTTGCGTTGTGGCGCGACTGGCTGAAAGCGGCGGGCGCATAAGCCGCCGCATCGGACAAATAAAAAGATTTTAGTGTCCTGATTCTGAGCCTGTTCTTGAGCTTGATGGCTTAAGCCCTTGTCGCGGCGCCTGTTTCCCCCGGTTTGGGCGCGGCTTGCGGAAGCCCGCCCTGCTGACGGATAATCAAGGTTTTTGCATATTCTGCCCAAGCTGCCGTTGCGCGGCTTTTGCGGCGGATGCGACGGTTTTTTATTTAGAGCTGAAGGGAACGCAATGCCAACCCGTAACGACCTGGCCAATGCCATCCGCGCGCTTGCGATGGATGCAGTCGAAAAGGCCAAATCCGGCCACCCCGGCGCCCCCATGGGCATGGCGGAAATCGCCGAAACGCTGTGGAACCACCACATGCGCCACAACCCCACCAACCCCAAGTGGGCGGATCGCGACCGCTTCGTGCTGTCGAACGGCCACGGCTCGATGCTGATCTATGCCTTGCTGCATCTGACCGGCTACGACCTGTCGATGGACGACCTCAAGCAGTTCCGCCAGCTGCATTCCAAGACCCCGGGCCACCCCGAATACGGCTACGCACCCGGCGTCGAGACCACCACCGGCCCGCTCGGCCAGGGCATCACCAATGCCGTCGGCATGGCGATGGCGGAAAAAATCCTCGCCAACGAATTCAACAAGCCCGGCCACGCCATCGTCGACCACCACACCTACGTGTTCATGGGCGACGGCTGCATGATGGAAGGCATCTCGCACGAAGCCTGCGCGCTCGCTGGCACCTGGAAACTCGGCAAGCTGATCGCCTTCTGGGACGACAACGGCATCTCGATCGACGGCCATATCGAGCACTGGTACACCGACGACACTGCAAAACGCTTTGAAGCCTACGGCTGGCACGTCGTTCCCGGCGTCGACGGCCACGACGTCGCCGCGCTGGAAGCTGCGATCCAGGCCGCCAAGGCCGAAACCGGCAAGCCCACCCTGATCTGCTGCAAGACCGTCATCGGCAAAGGCTCGCCCAACAAGGCCGGCACCCACGACGTGCACGGCGCCGCGCTGGGCCACGACGAAGTCGAAGCGACCCGCAAGAACATGGGCTGGGCCCACCCCGCGTTCGAAGTGCCCGCCGACATCTACGCCGGCTGGGACGCCAAGACCAAGGGCCAGGGGCTCGAAACGCTGTGGAACAACAAGTTCTCCGAGTACAAGAAGGCCTACCCGGCCGAGGCCGCCGAGTTCGAGCGCCGCATGACAGGCGAGCTGCCCGCCAACTGGCAGGCGCACGTCGCCGACAGGCTGGCCGCGGTCAACGCCAAGGGCGAAACCGTCGCCACGCGCAAGGCGAGCCAGATCGCGATCAACGCGCTGGCGTCCGCGCTGCCCGAGTTCCTTGGCGGCGGTGTAGCACCAGTCGAGCGTGGACGCGCCGAAATTGCGCTGCGAGGCATACGGTGGCCACGCCGCCAGCCGCCCGGCGAGTTCGCGGTCGATGCGCTTCAGCTCGA
>DASVPF010000308.1:0-6081 GCA_036382965.1 Thiobacillus sp. | reverse complement strand
ATTTCGCGGTAGCTGTGGATGCCGAACAGCCAGGCCCAGGCCAGCGCGGCCATCACCACCACCTGGCCGATCAGCCCCGCCCGTTTCGGTTTGAGGTGGTCGACCAGGATGCCCATGACGATGCGCAACAGCGCGCCCGCCAGCACCGGGGTCGCCACCATCATGCCCTTTTGCGCAGCGGACAGGCCGAGCGACGTGGCGATCTGCACGCCGAGCGGGCCCAGCCCGGCACCCCCAGCTTCATGGCGCCCGAACTGTTCGGCGGGGCGGAGGCCGGCGTGCAAACCGATCTGTACGCGGTCGGCGTGACCCTGTATCACCTGCTCACGCGCAAATACCCGTACGGCGAGATCGAGCCGTTCCAGCATCCCAAGTTCGGCGAGCCGGTGCCGCCCGCGCGCACCCGACCCGACCTGCCGCCGTGGCTGGAAAACGTGATTCTGAAAGCGGTCGCGCGCGATCCCGCGCAACGTTTCGAGACCGCCGAGGAAATGCTGCTCGCGCTCGAACGCGGCGAGGCCAGTCCCCTGTTGCGCCGCCGCACGCCGCTAATCGAGCGCTCGCCGGCGGGCGCCTGGCCGCTCGTCGCGGCCATCTCGATTACGCTGAATCTGCTGTTGCTGTTCCTCCTGCTGGCAAGCTGATTGCACCGGGGCCGCAGGACCAAAGCCGCGGCAGTCATTTGAGTTTCTGGTCTTCGCGCTTGGCTTCCTCCATGGCCTCGGGCTCCAGTTCCTCGGCGTAGCGATTCAGCCGAATGAAGACCCCCCAGCTTGCCAGAAGGACACCCACGGAAAACAGCAGGCTTGCCGCGTACGGCAATTGCGCAGGATTCTCATGCAGGGCCTTGAACGTCGCGACGAGTCCCTCGATAGCGAGCGAGACGATTATCACGACAAAGAAGCGGGACAGGAAACGCCTGACCCGTGTCGGCGCGCTGATGTGCGAATAGCGGATCACTTCTTCCTCGGCGATGGTCTGTGCGATTTGCAGGGCCACCACGGCGGCGGCGAGCAGGCCGACCGCTTCGATGATTTTCTGCGCGGCCGCCTGGTCGAGGCCGGTGGTGATCGCGCAGCGCCGGAGCGTTGCCCCTCGGAACGTGGGCAGCGCAGGCGAACACCAGCTCGCGTCGGACGTGGGGCGGCGCTGCTACGGCTCGCTTCGCTGCCCAGCTCCGCAGGGGCCACGCTACGCCAGCCACCCCATATGCGACGCTACCGCGATAAGGACGACGGCGGCGCACGCAAACAGCAAGGCCATGAACCCATGGACGATAGCGAACGCGCGCAGGAGGTTCTTCATTCAACTGGGTAAAGCCGCCCTAGAAATGCGCGCCGATGACGATCTGCTGCACGTCGAGGCCGTCGTTCGGCTTCTCGATGTCGGCATTGGAATAATGGGAATACTGCACGCCGGCGAACCCGTGTCCGGTCCATTCGACGCCCAGGGCCAGGTGTTCTGAAAATTGGAAACGGGTGGAAAATTGCTTGCTGCCCAGACTGTCGCGGCTGAACAGGGCGGCGCCCAGACCGGCTTCGGCATAGGGCCGGAATCGGCTTGCGCCGTAATGGAGATGGAAGAGACCGATGCCGCCGATCTGGTTCAGGCTGTCGGGTCCGGCGGCAGGGCCGGTGTAGCGGAAGCGGCTGAACTCCAGCTCGGGGCGCAGCGATGCCTTCCAGTTGCCCCAGTCTCTCGACCACACGGGGCCGAAGCGCAGGCCCAATTCCACGCGTTCGTAATCGGTGCCCGCTTCACCGGCATTCAGGGCGATTTCAGGGCCCTCCGTTTCCGCCGCCGCAGCGAGTGGCGCGAAGATAAACACCAAAGTGACAAGCGCCGCCGAAAAACCGGAAGGCAAGCTGACTGGGAACCGAGCCATATGTCGTCTCCTGTTGCGCGCAATACTCCTATGTATACATGGCAGCGGAACTTTCTCAACCGGCAAACTGCCCGCACCCGGGGAAAAAGGTTTGTGTAATCAGGGGCTAAGGCGGCCACCGCAAACGTCTGATTGTCTTTGTCCGGGTTTTGACTACAAACGAAGCAGGAACAACGTTTCCGGCCATCAAGAGGCAGTCTTTCTATCTGGAGAATCACCATGAAAAACGTCCATATCGATTATCAGGGCGCGCGCCCCGATTTCCAGCGCGCAACGCTCCTGGCCAAGGGCATCGCCATGGAGAACCAGATGCAGCAACCCACCATCATTTCCTGGCATCAGCAGAGCAACCAGCACATGTCCCCCTACTACGAGGGCGCCAATCCCGATTCCTGGTGGGAAAAATACGGCGAAGGCAACGGCGGTGGGCTGGAAGTCCAGGTGGGAGACGAATACGGTTTCGTCATGATGGACGCGCAAGACTACGAAACCCTGGGTGAGATGCCCCTGCGCAATCTGTCGGACGCGTCCGGCAATCAATACCTCTGCTTCACGCCGATATTGGGCCGGAGCAACACGCCCAATCCGGAGGCCTGCACGTATCTGGACGGCTGGCTGGCCGATCAGCTCTGAGTCCCGGTTGCCGGAACGCGCCATCGCCGCCTGGCGTCAGGCGGCTTCCTTGGGGCGCATCTGCCTGCTGTAGAGGAATTCCAGCACCTGGCTGCGCAAGGCGTGATACTTCGGCTCGTGCGCCAGGTGCAGACGGTCGCGTGGGCGCGGCAGGTCGACGCTGAGGATGTCGCCGATGGTCGCCGCCGGACCGTTGGTCATCATCACGATGCGGTCGGACAGCAGCACCGCCTCGTCGACGTCGTGCGTGACCATGATGACGGTGCTCCGGGTCGCCGCGACGATCTTCATCAACTCGTCCTGCAAGTGTGCGCGCGTCAGTGCGTCGAGCGCGCCGAAAGGCTCGTCCAGCAGCAGGACTTTCGGCTCCATCGCCAGCGCGCGCGCAATGCCGACGCGCTGCTTCATGCCGCCCGAAATTTCGCCCGGCAGCTTGTTGGCCGCATGGGTGAGGCCGACGAGTTCCAGCGCGGCGGTGGTGCGCGCCTTCAGTTGCGCTTTCGACTCGTTGCCGCCGAACACCTTCTCCACCGCGAGGTAGACGTTCTCGAACGCGGTGAGCCACGGCAGCAGGGAATGGTTCTGGAACACCACGCCGCGCTCGGGCCCCGGGCCCTTGATCTCCTTGTTGGCGAGCAGCAGCACGCCGTCGGTGGCGTCGAGCAGGCCCGCAACCAGATTCAGCAAGGTCGACTTGCCGCAGCCGGAATGGCCGATCAGCGCGATGAATTCGCCCTGCTCGACATTCAGGTTGATGTCGGTGAGCGCGGTGAATCTGCCTTTTTTGGTGTTGAACACCATGCCGGCGTTTTCGATCTGGACGTAGCTTTGCATGTGTGACTCCTTGTGGAGGATTTAGGGGCTGGGATTTAGGATCTAGGGCGGTGCGGCTTCGCCGCGCCACATTCCCTAACGCCTAGTCCCTGGCTCCTAGCTCCTCATTCATACGAGAACCGCTTGGCCAACACCATCAGCATCTGTTCGAGCAGCAGCCCGACGATGCCGACGACGAAGATGGCGATGATGATGTGGGCGACGTTGAGGTTGTTCCATTCGTCCCACACCCAGAAGCCGATGCCGACGCCGCCGGTGAGCATCTCGGCGGCGACGATCACCAGCCAGGCCACGCCGATCGACAGGCGCACGCCGGTGAGCACGTAGGGCAGCACCGAGGGGAACAGGATCCTGGTGAAGACCTTGAACTCGGACAGGTTGAGCACGCGCGCGACGTTCATGTAGTCCTGCGGGATGCGCTGCACGCCGGCGGCGGTGTTCAACACCATCGGCCAGATGCTGGAGATGAAGATCACCCAGATCGACGCCGGCTCGGCTTTATGCAATATCAGCAGGCCGATCGGCAGCCACGCCAGCGGCGAGACCGGGCGCAGGATACTGATGATCGGCGACATCATCCGGTTGAGGAACTGGAAGCGGCCGATCATGAAGCCGAGCGGAATCCCGACTGCCGCCGCCGCGCCGAAGCCGAGTCCGACGCGGTACAGCGAGTTGAGGATGTTCCAGCCGATGCCCTGGTCGTTGGGGGTTTTCCTGTAGAACGGGTCGGAAAACAGCTCGACCGCGGAGGCCCAGGTTTCAAGCGGGCCGGGAATGGCCTTGTTGGTGTTGGCGATCAGCGCCCACAGCGCGACGAACAGCAGGATGCCGAGCAGCGGCGGGATGGCGTTCCTGAACAGGTTCAGCGTGCCCTCGATGACGCGCTTGCCCGACTCGGTTTCGAAATAGGGTGTGCGCCGGACCGGCGTAGCGGGCGCGGGGATGATCTCGGTTTCCGGGGCGCCCATCACCTCGGACAGGCTTCGGTCATTCAACGTGATTGCATTCATGCGGATTCTCCATGCTGTGTGATTCGTCATTGCGAGCCGCGAAGCGGCGCGGCATACGATTCCACTTGGGCTTTAGCCCATAGTGGACCGGAGTCCTTTAGGGCAATCCAGCTTCCAGCCAGCACGCTTTCTGGATCGCCACGCTTCGCTCGCGATGACGTTTTCAGAGGTTAGGCCTTGATCTTGAAGCCGTCGGCGTAGGCCTTGGGATTCTTGCCGTCCCACACCACGCCATCGATCAGCTTCGAGGTGCGCATGTCGGATTTCGGCAGCGGCGTCTTGGTCATCGCGGCGGCGGCCTTGTAGACGTCGATGCGGTTGACCTTCTTCGCCACCGCCAGATAATCGGGATGCTCCTTCAGCAGGCCCCAGCGCTTGTGCTGGGTGAGGAACCACATGCCGTCCGACAGGTAGGGGAAGCCGACAATGCCGTTGTTATAGAACTTCATGTAGTCGGGGTCCTGCCATTTCTTGCCGATGCCGTTGTCGTACTGGCCGAGCATGCGATCCTCGATCGAGTCGAAGTCGGTGTTCACGTAGGACTTGGCCGAGATGATTTTGGCAACTTCCGAACGATTCGACATGGTGTCGATGTACTTCGAGGCATCGAGAATCGCCGCCACCATGGCGCGCGCCGTGTTGGGATATTTCTCGACGAATTCGGCCGTGGTGCCGAGCACCTTCTCCGGGTGGTCCTTCCAGATTTCCTGCGTCGTTGCGGCGGTGAAACCGATGTTGTCGCGGATCGCACGCGCGCCCCAGGGTTCGCCCACGCAGTAGCCGTCCATGTTGTCGATGCGCATGTTGGCGACCATCTGTGGCGGCGGCACGGTGATCACCTTCACCTGGGTGAACGGGTTGACGCCATAGGTCGCCAGCCAGTAATACAGCCACATCGCGTGGGTGCCGGTGGGGAAGGTCTGGGCGAAGGTGTATTCCTTCGGTTCGGCTGCGATCAGTTTGGCGAGCGAGGCGCCGTTGGTTACACCCTTGGCCTTGAGCTGGTTCGACAGCGTGATCGCCTGGCCGTTGTGGTTCAGGTTGGCGAGAATCGCCATGTCCTTCTTTGGGCCGCCGATGCCCATCTGCACGCCGTAGACCAGGCCGTACAGCACATGCGATGCATCGAGCTCGCCGTTCACCAGCTTGTCGCGCACCGCGGCCCACGAGGCTTCCTTGGTCGGCGTGATGGTGAGGCCGTATTTCTTGTCGAAGCCCTTCACCGAGGCCATCACCACCGACGCGCAGTCGGTCAGCGGAATGAAGCCGATGTTGAGGTTGGGTTTCTCCGGCGCGTCGGAGCCGGCGGCCCAGGCGCCCTGGCGCACGCCCGGCGGCACCAGCGCCATGAGGGCTGCTGCGACGGAAAGTCCGGTGGTCTTTTTCATGAAATCACGCTTGCTCGGGTCTCGTAGAAAGGGAGTGTCCTGGGTGTCGCTCACGGTGTGTTCTCCAGAAAAATAAAAAAAGGCGTCGCCTGGAAGAGCGGACGCCTTTGTCCAGTGGAAATGATTTGACGGTCACTGAAAGCCACATCGTTGCGACTATCGGTTCGGGTCTAGCAACCGCTGTGCCAGCTGCCTCGAAGGCTTGTGCTGCATGGTTTGACGGCCTATGTGGCGGCGCGGGTAGATGGACTGGCGCTGCGTTTACGCACCCCGGCAGTGCTGGTTGACGCAGGTCTGCACCATGCTGCACGCGTCACGCCAACGGCTTCTG
>DASVPF010000307.1:0-3669 GCA_036382965.1 Thiobacillus sp. | reverse complement strand
TTGAGCGCCACGTCGAGTCCGCGCTTGTCGATGAGCCTGAGGATGTGGAAGCCGTTGCTGCTTTTCAAGAGCGGCGCGACCTGGCCCGGTTGCAGCGGTTTCAGCGCATCGGCGAACAGCGCCGGCATCTTGCCGCTGGCGTCATTCAGCAGATAGCGGAATTCGCCACCCATTTGAACGCCGCGCTTGGACAGCAGGCGCGGGTACAGCTCGCGTGCGGTGCTTTCGTTCAGCGCGGACAGGTAGGTGGTGCTGCCCAGATCGGTCAGCAGCAGAAAGCCCTGCGCCAGGTCCTGCGCCAGCACCTGCGGCACGTGCACGCCGGCATCGGCGAACAGCCGGGCGACGGCGATGAAGGGGCGGCAATCCTCGTGCGCCGGCGGCGCGTCCATCACGATATAATCCCGGCCTTTGGCAGTGACGCGAAAATAACGGCGAAAGCTGGCGTCTGCCGACGCCGGGGCGATGTCCAGGGAATCGCCCCCCAGCTGTCGGGCGGCCCAGGCCTGTAATGCGTGCAAACGTTCCACTGCCGTGTTGCTCCTGATAACGAACTTTCGGATTTTACAACGCTTGTCCACCTTGCCCGGCCTTACGCTCGTTGTGCTGTTGCTGACCGCCGGTTCTGCCGCCGCGGACGGGCTCGCGCTGAAAAAGGATGTCGAATTGCGGGGCTCGGCGGTGGCAGGCCAGGAAACCCCGATGTTCCTGACCGCCGACCGCATCGAATCGACCGCCCCCAACGTCATCGAAGCCAGCGGCCGGGTGGAGGCCCGCCATGCCGGGCAGAACTTCTATGCCAACTGGCTGCGCTACGACACCACGCTCAATTTCGTCGAGGCGCGCGGCCAGGTGCGGATCGAGCAGCCGCAACTGCGGGTGGACGGCGACACCCTCAAGCTCAACCTCAACAATTACAGCGGCGAACTCACCCAGCCGGTCTACCAACTCCTCGCCCAGCCGGCGCGCGGCAACTCCGAACGCATCGACATCGGTTCGCCGGAGAAGCTGGCGCGCCAGAAGGCCGCGCAGCAGGGGCGCGGCGACGCCGAACGCATCGACTTCATCGACAAGAACCGTTACGCGCTGCAGGACGCCACCTACACCACCTGCCCGGTCGACGACGAGGACTGGTTCCTCAAGGTGGCCGACCTCGACATCGACAAGACCCGCAACGTGGGCACGGCGCACAATGCCTCGCTGCGCTTCCTGGGCGTGCCGATCCTGTATACGCCGTGGATGGATTTCCCGCTCAGCGACGTGCGCAAGACCGGCGTGCTGGCGCCCACCTTCGGCACCACCCAGCGCAGCGGCCTCGACATTCTGGTGCCGTATTACCTCAACCTCGCCCCCAACTACGACGCCACGCTGTACCCGCGCCTGCTGTCCAAGCGCGGCGTTCAAATGGGTGGCGAATTCCGCTATCTGCTGAATGACGCCAGCGGCAAGAACCGCCTCGAATACCTGGACGACAGCGAGGTCGGCCGCTCGCGCTGGAGCGTCGCGCTCAACAATACCTATCGCCCGAGCCCCGATATCCAGACCGGCATGCAGTTCGACCGCGTGTCCGACAACGATTATTTCCGCGATCTGTCCAACTTCATTGCCATCACCTCGATCACCAACCTCAACCGCGAAGTCTGGGTGACCACGCAACGCGCCAACTGGAACGCCGAGTTGCGCGCACAGAGCTTCCAGACGCTGCAGGATTCCACCGCGCTCGTTCCCATCGTCGAGCCCTATGCCCGGCTGCCGCGCGCCCATCTGGGGATGGCGCAGACGTTTGGCAACGGCCTCGAATTCAAGCTGGAAACCGAGGCCACCCGCTTTGCCCACCCCACGCTGGTCGACGGCACCCGGGTGCTGGCCTATCCCACGTTGCGTCTGCCGCTCACCAGTTCCTACGGCTTCCTCACCCCGCAAGTCGGCTGGCACAGCAGCTATTACGCGCTGGACAACCGGGCGCCCGAGCAGCGCATCACGCGCAACCTGCCCATCCTCAGCGTCGACAGCGGCGTGACCTTCGAACGCCCGTTCCGGTTTGCCGGCGCCGGCTACGAGCAGACACTGGAACCGCGCGCCTACTATGTCTACGCGCCGTTCCGCAATCAGGCGGCGATCCCGGTGTTCGACACCGCGCAGCTCGATTTCAGCTACGCGCAGATGTTCACCGAGAATCAGTTCGTCGGCGGCGACCGCGTCAACGACGCCAACCAGCTGACGCTTGCCGTCACCAGCCGCTTCGTCGAGGCCGACAGCGGGCTGGAGCGCCTGCAGGTCACGCTCGGCCAGCGGTATTACTTCAGCGCGCAGCAAGTCACCCTGCCCGGCGTGGCGCCGCGCACCAGCAACGCCACCGATCTGCTCGCCGCCGTCAGCGGGCAGATCACGCGCGACTGGCGCATCGACACTGCGTGGCAGTTCGACACCCAGAACGGCACCACCGTCCGGCAGAACCTGGGCGCGTCCTACCGTCCCGGCCCCGGACGCGCGTTGAATTTCGGCTACCGCTTCATCGATAAGACCACCGAACAGATCGACCTGTCCGCGCAGTGGCCGCTCGGCAACCGCTGGTACGGCATGTTCCGCTACAACTATTCCTTCCAGGACAGCAAACTGGTCGAAGGCCTGGCCGGGTTTGAATACAATGGCGGCTGCTGGGCGGTACGCGGCGTGTTCCAGCGCCTGGCCACCAAGGAAAACCAGTCCACCGACGCGCTGTTTTTCCAGCTGGAGCTGAACGGCATGGGACGCATTGGCTCCAACCCGCTCGAAGTTTTGAAACGTAGTGTTCCCGGATACAGGTCTAGCAATGAAATACTTCAAACGCCCTGAATGGCTGGCCGTGCTGCTGCTGATTGCAGCATCGGCCGTGTTGCCGGCGCACGCGGCGGTGCAGCCGCTCGACCGCATCGTCGCCGTCGTCAACGACGAAATCATCACCCGCCAGGAACTCTCCCGGCGTTACGACGAGGTCGTGCGCAACCTGTCGCGCCAGAACACCCCGCTGCCGCCGCGCCCGGTGCTGGAAAAACAGCTGCTCGAGCGCATGGTCACCGAGCTGGCACTGCAACAGCATGCCCGCAACACCGGCGTGCGCGTCGACCCGACACAGATCGAACGCGCCCTGCAACGCATCGCCGCGCAGAACAAGCTCGACATGGCCGGGCTTGCAGCCGCGCTGGAAAAGGACGGCCAGACTCTCGACGGCATGCGCACCACCATCCGCAACGAGATCCTCATTGCGCGCGCGCGCGAACGCGACGTCGACAACCGCATTTCCGTCAGCGACGCCGAAATCGAAGGCTATCTGCAAACCCAGGCGCAACAGGGCGCGGAGACGGAATACAACTTCGCCCACATTCTCGTCGCCGTGCCGGAAAATGCGTCGTCCGAGCAGATCCAGGCGCGCCGCGACCGCGCCGAGGACATCCTCGCCCAGCTCGGCCGCGGCGCCGATTTCGCCCAGCTGGCGGCGAGCTATTCCGACGCCCCCGATGCGCTGCAGGGTGGCGCCTTCGGCTGGCGCGCCAGCGGCAAGATGCCGGCGCTGTTCGCCGATGCGCTGAAACCGCTGCAACCGGGCCAGGTCGCGCCGCTCTTGAAAAGCAGCAACGGCTTCCACATCCTCAGGCTCATCGACAAGCGCGGACTCGACGTGGCGCTCAA
>DASVPF010000306.1:0-1892 GCA_036382965.1 Thiobacillus sp. | reverse complement strand
CCCCGTGTCGATCGTCGTCGATTCCCACTGGCACTGGGATCACACGTTCGGCAACAGCGTCTTCCGGCCCGCCGCCATCTGGGGGCATGTCCGGGCGGCCGAGCGGCTGTGGAGCGACGGTGCGCGGACTCAGGTTCATGGTTCGGGATCAGCCGGCCGACCTTCGCCAGCGGCGGTCGATGGCGAGAAAAATCAGCAGATACATCGAGGCCGACAGTATAAGCATTCCCATTGCATATTGCGGCAGAAGCAGCAGCACGAACGCCAGCGCGGCCATCGTCAGCATCAGCGCGTATGTCCCCAGCGCAAGCTGGCGATGCGTCGCACCGAGCAGCACCACGCGCTGGTAGTAATGCGAGCGGTGCGCCTGCCAGATCTTCTCGCCGCGCAGCGCACGCCGGGTGAGCGTCACGCTGGCGTCAAGGATGAAGGGCGAAAACACCAGCAGCGGGAACAGCCACGGCCACACCCCTTGCAGGGCCCCGGCGATGCCGAGCGCCGCCGCTAGAAAACCCAGCGGGATCGATCCGGCATCGCCCATGAAGAGGCGCGCGGGCGGAAAGTTGAAGCGCAGGAACGCCAGCGCCGCCGCCGCAATCGCCGCGCAGAATGCGGCCAGTTCGGGCGCATTCCCAAGCCACGAGGCCAGTGCCAGCGCGCCGAATCCGATGGCCGCCATGCCACCCGCCAGCCCGTCCGCACCATCCATGAAATTGTAGAGATTGGTCATCCAAACCACGGCCAGGGTCGCCCCGACCAGCACCCAACCGCTCAGGCCCAGTGCCAGCAGGCACGCCACCGCCGCGGCGAAATGCGCCAGAAAGCGCAGCGCCACCGGAAGACCGCGCGCATCGTCGAGCACCGACACCCCAGCCAATGCGGCTGCCGTCAGCACCACCGGCAACACGCCCGCGCCACCCAGCCATGCGGCCGCCGCCAACACGCCGGCCATGATGCCCAGCCCGCCGATGCGCGGCGTCGGCGCCGCGTGCAGCGAGCGTTCGTTGGGATGGTCCATCGGCAGGCGGCCGCGACGCAGCAGCCAAGCCAGCGTCAGCCAGCACACCAGGAAAGCAGCCAGCGGGGCCAGCCATTCGTCGAGAATTATCTGCATTATTTGATGGTCAGTGCGTTCCATGCCAGCTTGTGATCTGGCAAGATCACAGCAGCCGATATTGGCGAGCAAACCGCCGAATTTTATCAATCTGCAATGCCACTACCTGGCGCTCGTCGTAAAGCTTCAAGGCGCGCCTGCGGCCGGCCTCGCCCATTGCGCGCGCCTCAGCCGGAGCCCTTAACAAGCTAGAGAAGGCTCCAGCCAGGGCGACTGCATCGCGGGCTGGCACAAGCAGGCCGGTTTCGTTCGCCACGACCTCCTCACGGGACCCGCGGATATCGGTGGCCACCACCGGCAAGCCCGACATCATTGCTTCGATAATGGTACGGGGCATTCCTTCCCGGTAAGAAGGCAGACAGAACACATCCATCGCGCCCATCAGATCTGGAATATCCTTGCGCATGCCCGGCAAGAGCAGCCTTGCGCCCAGTGTGCTTTTGGCATGTGCCAAGGCGTCATCCACCGGATCGGCATGATCGCTTTCCAGCCGTTCGCCGATCAACAAGAAATACGCCTCGAGGAAATCCGCCGCAACCGTCTCGGCTGCGGCCAGAAATTCGCGTACGCCTTTTTCCCCGACCAGACGTCCCACCATCCCGATCACCGATGCATCGGAAGGCAGCCCTAACTCCTCGCGCACGGCATCGCGGGGGCGCCGCGCGGCCGGATCGAAGCGGGCAGGGTCCACGCCATTGCCGATAGCCAATATCCGTTCAGGAGGCAGCAGTTTTTCATCGATGGCGGTTTGAGCATCTTCGCTGCTCTGGGTAAACAG
>DASVPF010000305.1:0-2276 GCA_036382965.1 Thiobacillus sp. | reverse complement strand
GGAGCGACGACGGCGCGCGCAGTCATGCGGTGTCTTTTGTCGCGGCGGGTTTGCCGCGCAGGCTGTTCCAGATCAAAAGGGCCGCACCGACGGTGATGGCGGAGTCCGCCACGTTGAATGCCGGCCAGGCAAAACTTTGATAGTGGAAATACAGGAAGTCCACCACATGGCCCAGCGCCACGCGGTCGATGACGTTGCCGAGCGCGCCGCCGAGCACCAGCGCCAGCGCAAATGCCAGTCGCGGCTCGTGCGCATGGCGCTTCAGCAGGCGCCCGATGATCACGGTGGCGACGATGCCGATCGCGATGAAGAACCAGCGCTGCCAGCCGCCGGCGTCGGCCAGGAAGCTGACCGCCGCGCCGGTGTTGTGCACCAGGACCAGCGAAAAGAACGGCAGTACCGGGATGGCTTCCTGATAGTCGAGCGCGGACGATACCCAGAATTTCGTCAGGTGATCGAGCACGATCACGGCAAGGGCGACGCCCAGCCATCTGCGCATCGCCGGGTTCAGGCGTTCAAGCATGGTTGCGACCCTCGCCTGCGCCGTAGAGGTTGCTCACGCAACGCCCGCATAGACCGGGATGCTCGGCATGCGCGTCGACATCGTCGCGGTAGTGCCAGCAGCGCTCGCATTTCTTCGCCGCGCTCGGGGTGACCTCGATGCGGTCGGCCGCGGCGGCCACCAGGCGTGCCTGCGAAGTGATCAGTACGAAGCGCAGGTCGTCGTCCAGTGGAGCCAGCAGGGCCTGGGTGGCGGGGCTGGCGTGCAGCGTGACTTCGGCCTGCAGCGACGAGCCAATGCCGCCCGCGACGCGCACGGTCTCCAGTTCCTTTTGAACGTCAGCACGAATCGCACGAATGCGGCTCCAGCGCTCGATCAAATCGGCTTCGCCGGCCAGTGCAGGTAGCGCGTGCCAGGTATGCAGGAATACCGAATCGTCTCCGCCCGTCAGTTGCGTCCACACCTCCTCGCCCGTGAACGACAGGATCGGCGCCATCCAGCGCACCAGCGCCTGGGTCAGATGGAACAGCGCATTCTGCGCGGCACGGCGCGCGCGGCTGTCGGCGCCGCTGGTGTAGAGGCGGTCCTTGAGGATGTCGAGATAGAAGCCGCCGAGGTCTTCCGAGCAGAAGCTTTGCAGTTTCTGCACGATGAAGTGGAATTCATAGGCGTTGTAGTGCGCCTGCAATTCGCCTTGTAGTCGGTGCGTCAGCGCCAGCGCGTAGCGGTCGATTTCCAGCCAGTCCTCGACCGGCAAACCATGAACCTTGGCATCGAAGTCCGACAGGTTGGCGAGCAGGAATTTCAGCGTGTTGCGGATGCGGCGGTAGCTTTCCACCACGCGCTTCAAGATTTCGTCCGAGATGGTGAGTTCGCCGGAATAGTCGGTGGTCGCCACCCACAGCCGCAGGATGTCGGCGCCGTACTGGTCCATCACCTTTTGCGGCGAGACGACGTTGCCTTTCGACTTGCTCATCTTGTGGCCGCGGCCATCGACCACGAAGCCGTGGGTGAGCAGCGCCTGGTAGGGCGCGCGGCCATCGGTGGCGCAGCCGGTGAGCAGGCTCGACTGGAACCAGCCGCGATGCTGGTCGGAGCCTTCAAGATACAAATCGGCCGGGTGGGCGAGTTCGGGGCGGCGCTTCAGCACGCATGCATGGGTGACGCCGGAATCGAACCAGACGTCGAGCGTGTGGCCGGTCTTGTCGTAGTGCGCGGCGTCCTCGCCCAGGAGCTCGGCGGGGTCGAGCGCGAACCAGGCCTCGATGCCGGCCGCTTCGACGCGCTTCGCGACGGTCTCCAGCAATTCCGCCGTGCGTGGATGCAGTGCGCCGGTTTCCTTGTGGGTGAAGAAGGGCATCGGCACGCCCCAGTTGCGTTGGCGCGAGACGCACCAGTCGGGGCGGTTTCGGATCATCGCCTCCAGCCGCGCGCGGCCCCACGCGGGGAAGAACCGGGTTGCGTCGACCGCAGCCATCGCCATGTCGCGTAGCGACCCCTGAACCCTGGCCTCTGAATCCTGGCCCCTCACATCCATTCCGATGAACCACTGCCTTGTGGCACGGAAAATGATCGGCGTCTTGTGGCGCCAGCAATGCGGGTAGCTGTGCAGAAGCTTCTCATGCGCCAGCAGGGCGCCGCCGGCGGCGAGGGTGTCGACGATCAGCGGATTGGCCTGCCAGATGCTCATGCCGCCGACCAGCGGCACGCTGGCGTAGAAGCGGCCATCGTCGCCGACCGGGTTGTCGACTTTCAAACCGTAGCGGCTGCCGAC